>DASSLB010000116.1:0-11554 GCA_035689945.1 Gaiellaceae bacterium
GTCGTCGAGGGCACTAACGGGAACGACGCGGTCACCGCCGCCGGCGATTCGTCCGGCGTCACGGTGTCCGGACTGGCGACGCAGGTCGCGATCCGCCATCAGGAGCCGACCGACCAGCTCTTCGTCGCGGGCCTCGGCGGCGACGACTCCATCTCCGCCACCGGTCTTGCTTCCGGTGCGATCAGCGAGTTCCTCGAAGGCGGGAACGGCAACGACGCGATCGCCGGCGGTCCGGGCGCGGAAACGCTCATCGGCGGCGACGGGAACGACAGCATCGACGGAAACGGTGGCAACGACCGCGTGGCTCTTGGCGCGGGCGACGACACGTTCGTGTGGGATCCGGGCGACGGCAGCGACACGATCGACGGCGAGGACGGCAGGGACACGATGGTGTTCAACGGCGGCGGCGGCGCGGATACCGTCGATCTGTCGGCCAACGGGAACCGGCTGCGGTTCTTCCGCAACCCGGCCAACATCACGATGGACACGGGCGGAGTCGAGTTCGTGACCTTCAACGCGCTCGGCGGCGCGGACAACGTGACGGTCAACGATCTGACCGGAACTGACGTCATCAGCGTCGACCTCGACCTCGCCGGAACCCTCGGCGGCACCACCGTTGACGGCCAGACCGACCGCGTGGCCGTCAACGGCACCGCCGGAGCCGACGCTGCCACAGTCGCCGGCGGGGCCGGCGACGTGAGCGTGACCGGCCTGGCCCCGACGCTCGAGCTTCAGCACGCAGAAGCCACCGACCAGCTCGACCTCGAGAACTTCGCCGTCGGCGACACGGTGGCCTCCGGCGGACTGGCGGCGGGCACGATCCAGCTGTTCCTGGACGGCGTTCTCATTCCCTAGGGCAACTCGATCGGAAACGGATGCGGGGGCCCTCGATTTGGGCCCCCGTGCCGCATCGAATCAGTAGTACGCCGCAAGCGTGCTCCGCGTAACAGCCGATGTCGGACCGCTCCGAAGCGTGGGATCGTCGCTGCGCCGAGAAGGAGGGTTGTGTGTGCCCTGACGTCGCCACGAAGGATTCCGCTGCGGCGAGTGGTCCAGTAGGTGGGATCCTCACGCCGGACCAGCGGCTGCGCGTCTTCATCTCCTCGACCCTGCAGGAGCTTGCGCCGGAGCGATCGGCGGTGCAGACGGCCGTCTCGGACCTGCGGCTGACGCCGGTCATGTTCGAGCTCGGTGCGCGGCCGCATCCGCCTCGCGACCTGTATCGGGCGTACCTGGATCAGAGCCATGTGTTCGTCGGCGTGTATTGGCAGAGTTACGGCTGGGTTGCGCCCGGAGAGCCGGTCTCGGGGATCGAGGACGAGTTTCTGTTGTCGGACGGGCTGCCGCGGTTGCTGTACGTGAAGGAGCCCGCGCCCGAGCGCGAGCCGCGACTGCGCGAGTTCCTCGAGCGGCTCAAGGCGCAGGGCGCTGCGTCGTACAAGCCCTTCGCCACAGCGGAGGAGCTCCGAGAGCTGCTCCTGAGCGACCTCGCGCTGGTACTGACGGAGCGCTTCCAGACGACGGCTGTCATCCAGGAGCCGCCGTCGCTACCGGCGCGGTCCCTGCCCGCACCGCGGACGAGCTTCGTCGGCCGCGAGCCGGAGCTGAAGCAGATCGAAGAGTTGCTGGTCGCTGGGACACGCCTCTTGACTCTCACCGGGCCGGGTGGGATCGGGAAGACGCGGCTGGCTGTGGAGGCTGCGCGACGCGTGGCAGATCGATATCCCGACGGCGTCGTCTTCGTTCCGCTGGACGGGCTCGAGGGCGCCGACGTGGTTCCGGCTGCGATAGCGGAGGCTCTGGGAGTGCATGAGGTGGCCGGTGACGCGCTCGCGGGGCTCACCGCCTATCTGCGCCGACGCCGGGTGCTGATGGTGCTCGACAACTTCGAGCACGTGATCGGAGCCGCGATGGTTGTCCCCACGTTGCTCGAGGCGGCTCCCGGGCTTACGACTCTGATCACGAGCCGTGAGCTGCTGCACCTCTCCGGCGAGCGCGAGCTCCAGGTTCCGCCGTTGTCGCCGGAAGAGGAGGCGGTGGAGCTGTTCACGGAACGTGCCGCGGTCGCGCGCCATGCCTTCGAGCTGGCACCGGAGGATGCCGGGCTCGTGGCCGAGATCTGCCGCCGGCTGGACGGAGTCCCGCTCGCGATCGAGCTGGCGGCGCCGCGGATGCGTCTGCTGACACCGGCCCAGCTGCTGGGCCGGCTGAGCAAGCGGCTGGCACTGAGCGGTCCCCGCGATGCGCCCGCTCGCCAGCGGACGCTCGAAGCGGCGATCGCATGGAGCTACGAGCTGCTCGGCGAGGAGGAGCGGTTGCTGTTCGAGCGGCTCGGCGTGTTCCACGGCAGCTTCAGCATCGAGGCAGCCGAAGAGGTCGCAGCGCTCGCGGGCTCCGATCTGCTCGATCTCCTCTCCTCGTTACTCGACAAGAGCATCGTCTACCGGCTGCCGCACCTGGGTGAAACGCGCTTCGCGATGCTGCGCATGATCCGCGAATACGCGCTCAAGCGGCTCGCCGATGCCGGTGAGCTCGAGGCGACGCGTGAGCGTTTCGTGGGCTATTACCTCCGGCTCGCGGACGAGGCGGAGGACGGGCTCCGTTCGGCGCTGCAGCAGCAATGGAAGCGCACACTCGACCTCGAGGTGGACAACTGCCGTGCCGCGCTCGCCTCGGCGGTTGAGCGGCGGCGCGCAGATGAGGTCGCCGGGCTGATGCGGGGCCTCTGGCTCTGGTTCTGGCTCCATGGAAACCTCGACGAAGTCGACGACTGGGTCGAGCGAGGGCTGGATTGCGCAGACGAGGCCGACGATCGCGACCGCGGCTGGCTCGTGGGGCTGGACGGCGCCTTCGACGTCCTCGAGGGCGATTTCGTCGCGGGCGCCGCGAAGCTCACCGAGGCAGAAGGGCTGCTCACGGAGGCAGGCGATCGGCGTGGAATCGCCACCATGAAGCTCGTCCACAGCTTCGGGACTGCGCCTCTTGAAGGCGAGGAGCGCGCGCAAGCGCAACTGACTGAGAACCTCGCCGCGTTCGAGGAGCTCGGCGACCTCTGGGGAATCGGCACGAGCCTGCACGCGATGACCCGGCTGAGGGTCGTCTTCGACCGCTACGAGGGAGCGGGAGACCTGTTCGAGCGATCGGTGGCGGCGGTCGAGCGCGTCGGCGACGACTTCGGCATCGCGCTCGCCTCGGGGAACCTGGCGATGGCGAGGCTCGCGGCCGGTGACGTCCCGGGGGCGCGCGCGGTGATGGACAGGATCCTCGAGCACAGGCGCTCGAGGGGGATCACCTACGCGGCCGACGACGTCCTCGACATCCTCGCGCGGATCGAGCATGCCGAGGGCGCGTACGAGAACGCGATCATGCACCTCGCAGCCGCTGATGTCCTTCGGCAACGGCTTCACACACCGCTCTGGGCGCCCGTCCAAGAGCGGCAGGAGCAGCTGCTGGCCGAGCTCCGCCACACCGTCGGTGAGGCGGCGTTCGAGACCGCTTACACGCGAGGTATGACCCTCGACGTCGATGACGTGCAAGAGATGGCGCCCCATCTCGCTAGCACTACCAAGCACGGATAGGAGATTCGGCGGCCGGTGGACAACACCGGCCGCCGATGGGTCACAAGGGGAGACGGCCTGGTCAGCCGGTCAGCGGACGCGGCGCCAGCGTTTCTTTCGGCTTACCCGCGGCGAAGCGGTCGCGCACCCGCAGATCCCAGGCCATGTCGAGCACGAGCAGGAACAGGTTCGCGCCGACGAGCGACCCGGCGATTGCCGTGAAGAGCCGCATCAGGTCCTGGGTCACGCCGAAGCCGATCCGCGCACCGACCAGTGCGCCGCCGAGCGCCGCCGCGAAGCCCGCAGACTTCGTCATCGCGGACCAGTCGCGGTTCGTCCAGGCGAAGTAGACGCAGAGCCCGATCGGAACGCCGATCGAAAGCGCTGCGAGAAGTGTGTCGGCCAGTGCGACCGTCGGCATCGTCGTCACGACGACCAGCACGCCGGCGAGCCAGCCACCGAGCCCGAGAAGAATCGGGTAGAGCGACCGCAGAGTCGCGCTCGACTTGCGGCCGAAGTGTCCTCGCTTGTGCAGGCGGCGCGGAAGCCACAGCAGCGAGAGCACGGTGAGCAGCCCGAGGCCGAGCATCGTCCCCGCGAAGCCCTTGCCGAGTGACGCATCGCTGACCGCAGGCGTGAAGTCGATCGTCTGCGGCTTGTAGAGCGACGAGTCCACCCGGCCGCTGGTGAAAAAGGTATTGATCAGTCGCGTGCCGGCTTCCGGCTGGTCGGACCAGAAGCTGTCGGTGTGTCCGAAGCCGGGAAGCACGACCTGATGGCCTCTCGGGAGATAGGGCAGGAGTTCCTTGGTGGCGACCTGCGGAGGTGTCGCGAAGTCGAGCGCGCCGCCGATCAGGAGCGTCTCGGCGTCGGAGCGCCGCATGTGGCTGTACGCGTTCTCGCCGGGCTCGGACGGCCACGAATCGACGAGCCGGCCTCCGGCCCAGAGGAAATCGCTTGCGGGGTCGCCCTTGCCGAGGATCGAGCTCCGGTCGGCGCGACCCGACGCGTAGTAGGCCTTCGCCGCTGCCGCGTCCACTCTCCCGACAGCTGCGTACTCGCCCCAGACGAAGGCCTTCGGGTAGAAGAGGTTGGCGAGGAGCGACTCGAACCAGAGGCCGCTCGCATCGCCCTTGGCGGCCGAGAGCCAGGAGCCGAGCGTCATCGGCGCGGTGAGGGGCGCGTCTCCAGACGTCGTCTCCATGAGGCCGAAGAACGACGCAACCCGTACGTGCCCCGTCTTGATCGGTAGGAAGAGCCAGTGATCCGGCATGTCGCCCGCCGTCTTCCTCAGCGTCGCCGCGAGATCGCCGGTGCGCCCACTACAGCTGGGGTCTCCGGCACAGAGCGCGGCGTAGCGGTGGATCTGCTGATCCGTCACCGCGGGATTCCAGAGGAAGTTGCCGGGTGGGTTGACGCCGATCATCACGGAGCGGTGAACGTTCTTCGGATAGCGCCAGGTGTAGATCAGCGCCAGACGCGTCCCCGCGCTTTCGCTTAACAGGTCGATCTTCGGGTAGCCAAGCGCGATCCGAGCGGCCTCGACGTCGTCGGCTTGCTGCATCAGGCCGTAGCCGGCGAGGTCGACGCCGCTGTCGCGGAGCCGCGTCGCGCATGCCTTGAATGCGTCACTCTCGGCGTTGAGGCTCTTCGCCGCCAGGAGGTCAGTCGAGTGCGCAACCGCCGACTCGACCTCTGGGCAGTCGAGCTTGACCGAACCGTCGACGCCCCGGTAGCCGACCAGCACGACGTCGTGGTTCTGTGCGAACCGGCTTGCGTCGGCGAACTGCATGTTCGTGACGCCGGGGCCGCCCTGGAACCGGAAGATCGGCGTCGCGGGGCGGTTGGAGAGCGCGCGAATCCGCTTGACGGGCAGCGCGATCAGCCGCGAGTGCGGGTCGGCCCGGTTCTCCGGCACGACGAGCGTGCCGCAGTCGGCCTTGTAGCTGCCGTCTTCGGTCTGGTAGCTGCACGGCTTCAGGATCAGGTCGCCGGCCTTCGCCCCACTGGGCACGGATACCGCCGCGGAGCTTGAGCGGAGAAAGCCGAGGGCGACAACGACGATGCCGATCAGCACGAGGCCGGTGATCCGGCCGGGCGTGAAGACGCGCGGCCGCTTCGCGGGAGCCGGCGCCGGCTCGAGCTCCGCCTCCGGCTCGTCTGGCAGCTCGATATCGCCGCTCTCCAGCCGGGGCAACCACTCGAGCCAGCGCGGCAGGTACCAGTTCCAGTTGCCCAGTAGCTTCATCGTCGCCGGCAGGAGCACCGCCCGGACGATGGTGGCGTCGATCAGGATCGCCGCGGCGAGCCCGACACCGAACTGCTTGAAGAACGGCGTCGAGAGCGTCGCGAAGACCGAGAACACGCAGACCATGACGATCGCTGCGCTGGTGACGACGCCTGCGGTGGACTTGATCCCGGTCGACACTGCGTCGTCCACGGTCGCACCGCGGTCGAACGTTTCGCGAATGCGACTGATGATGAAGACGTGGTAGTCCATCGAGAGGCCGAACAGGATCACGAACAAGAGCAGTGGCACGACGTTTTCGATGCCGTTCGCGGCACTGGCGCCGATCAAGTTCTTGCCGACACCGTGCTGGAAGACGAGCACGAGCACGCCGTAGGCGGCGGCGACCGAGAGCAGATTGAGCACGATCGCCTTGAGCGCGATCACCACGGAACGGAACGCCACGAGCATCAGCACGAACGCGAGCAGAAGGACGAACGCGACCACCGGAGGCAGGTCCGACTTCAGCTTGTCGGCCGAGTCCTGCCACGAGGCCGTCTGCCCGGTGACGCCGGCTTCCGTGTTCGGGAGCGCGCCGACCGTCTGCGGGACGATCGTGTCGCGCAAGAAGCGGAAGGCGGCTTTCGAGGCGGCGTCGGTCCCGTTGCCGGCAATCGGGATCGTGATGTCGGCGACGGTGTGTGCCTTGTTGACGTCGACGGTGATCGGGTTGAACGCGTGGCCGCTGGCGATCGCCCGCCGCTCGAGCTGCGCGATCGAGGTGTGCACCGCGGGCGTCGTCACGTCGGGTGCCTTGACGACGACCTCGGCCGGCAGTGCCTTGCCGGGGAATGCCTGCTGCATGCGCTTGTAGTTCTTCACGACCTGGAGCGACTGAGGGAACGACTCCGTCCCCGTCGGCGCCAGGTGCAGCTGCAATGCCGGCGCGGCCAGCGCCAGCAGCACTCCGGCTGCGAGCGCCGCCGACAGCGCGGGCCGGCGGAGGACACGATCCACGATCGCGCCCCAGATCCCGCCTTCGCCCGCGGGGTCGCGGCGGCGACGGCCGATCAGCGGGACACGGAAGCGGTCGACCTTGTCGCCGATCCTCGAGAGCACTGCGGGAAGCACCGTCAGCGAGCCGAGCACGGCCACGGCGACGACGAGGATCGTCGCGAACGCGATCGACCCGAAGGTCTGGTCACCGGTCATGAACATGCCGGCCATCGCCGCGATCACGGTCCCGCCGGAGATGAGAACCGAACGGCCCGACGTCGCCGCGGCCGCCTGGAGCGCTGCGCTCTTGCTCCGGCCGGCGGCACGCTCCTGCCGCTCGCGCTTCAAGTAGAACATCGAGTAGTCGACCCCGACCGCGAGCCCGATCAGGAGCACCATCGCGTACGCCTGGATCGCAACGGGCACGAGGTGGCTCGGCAGTGACATCAGCCCGAAGGTCGCGAAGACCGCGGTCAACCCGAGCAGCAGCGGGATGCCGGCTGCGATGAGCGCGCCGAAGGCGAGCAGCAGGATGATCAGAGTGATCGGGAGCGAAAGCTTCCCGGCCTTGCCGAGATCGTTGCAGAACGCCGTGTCGGTGCCCTTCATGGCGCTCGCGAGACCGAATTCGCCGATGACGAAGTCCGGGTGCGCGGCCTGTGCAGCTGCGACGCTGTCGAGCGCCGCGCCGACCTTGTCCGGCGCCTTGTCCCGCTTGCCGGGGATATCGAACTCGACCAGTGCGGAGTGTCTGTCCTTCGAGATCGGGCCCCTGCGGACGTTCCGAACGTCGGCCGCGCCGGAGACACGGGCCATGACGTCGCGGATTGCCGCCGTGAACGCGGGATCGCCGACCCGAGCAGAGTGGTTCTGGATCAGGACATTCTCGACGGTGGGACGCTTGAAGCCGTCGTCGAGAATCTTCTGCATGCGTCCCGACTCGCCCGGCCCGGGCGCGGTCTGGTCGACTTGCTTCGTCCCGACGAGATTGCCGAGCGCGAAGGCGACGACCACGAAGGCGAGCCAGCCGAACGTGGCCTTCTTCCAATGTGCTGCGCTCCAGCGGCCCATGCGCGCTGCGAGGTTGCGCCTGGTGTGAGTGGTGCGGGACATTGTTCGTTCCTCCTTCAGGCCGCGTAGGCGTAGGGGTGATAGAAGGCGTCGAGGGCGCGCTCCGGAGCGACCGCGAGGTCGAAGCACTCGCCGTCGTGGAAGTCCTCGACGGAGACGGTCACGGCGTTCTCCCGCGGGTGCCAGAGCAGCCGCACCGAGACGCCGTTGGTCTCGCGAGCAGCGAGCTCGCGGGCCAAACGCGTGGGGGACATGCCTCCTCCTTTGGGCTCGGACACGGCGGGTGACGGCCGGGTCATGGGATTTGCACCTCACTCACGCTCGAGACGGTCGTGCGCTCGGCGACGAACGACGGCAGCAGCGCGAGCGCGTCTTGTTCGCTCGCCGCCTCGACCGTCCACCAGATCGCGTGACCGCCTGAGCGGCAGGAGGCGAGCGTCGGGCGGTGGCGAAGCCGGCTCTTGTGTCCTCTGAAGGACGCGAAGACGACGCCGCATTCGTCCGGCTCGTGACGGTGCTGGAGCAGGTACTGGTTCATGGGCCGAGCCTGCCGCCGCCCGGCCGCGCGGTCATCAGGGCGTCACCCTGATCCGGCACCCTTAACTTTGAGCTCCGGAGACCCTGATCTATCCTCCTCAGGCAGAAGAATGAGCGCGCAGACCGACCACCTCGTCGGGCGTGCGGAGGAGCTCGGCTCGTTTGCTCGAGCCCTGGCCGAGCTCGATCGGGGGCGCTCGATCGCCTTGCTGCTCGTCGGCGAGCCCGGCATCGGCAAAACGCGGCTCCTGGCCGAGTTCGGTGCTCGCGCGGACGCCGAAGGGGCGCTCATCCTCTCCGGCTCGGCGTCCGAGCTCGAGCGCGAGCTGCCGTTCTCGCTCTTCGTAGACGCACTCGACGAGTACGTGCGTGGACTCGACCCGAAGCGCATCGCTCTGCTCGAGGACGACGTCAGGACAGAGCTCGCCCACGTCTTCCCGTCCTTGACCACCCTGTCCGATGCCGGCCCGGCGGTGCTCCAGCACGAGCGCTATCGCGCTCATCGTGCCGTGCGCGCACTGCTCGAGCAGCTCGCGTCCGACCAGTCGCTCGTGCTTCTGCTCGACGACCTGCACTGGGCCGATCCGGCATCGGTCGAGCTGCTCGGAGCGCTCCTGCGCCGGCCGCCCGCCGCGTCGGTCCTGCTGGGGCTGGCGAGCCGCCCACATCAGGTGCCCGAGCGCCTGTCCGTTGCGCTCGAGCGTGCGACGCGAGCCGACCAGCTCACGCGCATCGAGCTCGGGGCACTCAGCGCCGAGGAGGCTCGAACGCTACTCGGCGACGTGGCTCATCGCGTCGACCCGGACGTCCTCTATGTCGAGAGCGGCGGCAACCCGTTCTATCTCGAGCAGCTCGCCCGGTCGCTGGAGCGCGCCGGAGGTGCACCGGCCCTGGAGGACGAGACGTCGCTGGCCGGGATCGGGGTTCCGGCGACGGTGGCGGCGGCCCTCGCGGAAGAGCTCGCGCTGCTGTCCGACACGCAGCGCCTCGTGCTGGAAGCGGCAGCGGTGGCCGGCGATCCGTTCGAGCCCGAGCTCGCGGCGGCGGCCGCAGCGGTGAGCGAGCCGGCGGTCATGGAGGCCCTCGACGAGCTGCTCAAGGTCGATCTCCTCCGCACGACCGACGTGCCGCGCCGCTTCCGCTTCCGCCATCCGCTCGTGCGCCGAGCCGTCTACGAGGCGGCGGCGCCCGGCTGGCGGCTCGGCGCCCACGAACGGAGCGCCGAAGCCCTCACAGCGCGAGGCGCTCGCGCGTACGCGCGCGCCCACCACGTCGAGCGTTCGGCCCGCGAGGGCGACGCGTACGCGATCGCAGTCCTGCGCGAGGCCGGGGAAGAGGCAGTCCGGCTTGCGCCTGCGAGCGCGGCGCACTGGTTCGCCGAGGCCCTCCGTCTGCAACCAGCGAATGCGGCAGCGGAGGAACGGATCGAGCTCCTTTTCGCCCGCGCGCGCGCGCTGACGGCTGTCGGCCGCTTCGAGGACAGCCACAGCGCCCTGCTCGAAGCGATCGAACTGGCGCCCGAAGGCCGTGATGTGTTGCGCGCGGAGCTCGCCCGCGCCTGCGCCGCCGTGGAGACGAACCTCGGGCTGCAGGAGCGAGCGCATGAGCGCTTGGCCAAGGCGCTCGAGGAACTCCCCGACCAGAGCTCGCGGGAGGCGGTAAGTGTGATGGTCGAGCTCGTCTTCAACGCCTTCTGGCGCACGAGGCACGAGGAGATGCACGAAGCGGCCGAGCGCACGGCGGCTGCCGCGCGGCGGCTCGGCGACGCCGCAATGACCGGTACGGCTCTGGCCCAGCTGGCACTCGCCGAATCCCTCGCAGGAGCCGCCGACCGAGCTGAACAGAATCGTCTCGAGGCGGCGGCCCTCGTCGACTCGATATCGGACGACGAGCTTGCCGGCCATCTCGAAGCTGCGGCCTACCTCGCCGGCGTCGAGCTCTACCTCGACCGCTACGCCGAGGGAGAGGCCCACGCCAATCGCGCGCTCGCCGTGGCCCGCGCTACCGGCCAGGGGGAGCTGTGGCTTCTCCTGGTCGCAACGCTCGGCGGGCTCTTGCGCCAGCGGGGAAAGCTGGCCGAGTCGGCGGAGCTGCTCGACGCAGGCATCGAGGCGGCGCGGTTGCTGGGCAACACGCATGCGCTGAGGTGGATGCTGCTCGGCCGCTCGGCCGCCGCGTTGCGAAGCGGGGACATGGACCTGGCGCTTGCCACCGCGCAGGAGACCGTCGACCTCAGCTTGGCCGCCGAGAGCAGCTTCCACTCGGCCGAGGGAGCCGCGGACCTCGCTTCCGCTCTAGTCGAGACGGGCGAGCCGGAACGTGCGGTCGAGCTGCTCCTCGGCTCGGCGGGAGGAGAGGAGCTCGTCCTCCTAGCGGGGAGCCCCAGGGCGCGCTACCTCGAGGTGCTGGCGCGCTCCTGGCTGGCGCTCGGTCGCCGGGCCGAAGCCGAGCGTGCAGCAGCCCATGCGCGATCCTGGGCCTCGTTTGTGCAGCTGCCGATGGCCGTTGCCTGGGCCGAGAGAGCGTCGGCGGCCGTCGAGCTGCACTGCGGCGACCCGGCCCGGGCAGCGGAGCGTGCACTCGTGTCCGCGGCCGCCGCCGACGAAGCGGGAGCGCCTGTGGAAAGTGCACTTTCGCGCCTGCTGGCGGGCCGCGCTCTGCTGCAAGCGGGCGACCGTGACCGTGCCGCGGCCGAGCTTCGACGGGCGGCTCACGATTTCAAAGAATGCGGTGCTCTCCATCACTGCGGTGAGGCGGAACGGGAGCTTCGCAAGCTCGGGTACCGCATCCAGCAGCGCACGCGCGCCGCCGGCCCAGCCGGGACGACGCTCGAGTCGCTGACAAAACGAGAGCTTCAGCTCGCGATGCTCGTGTTCGACCGTAAGACGAATCCGGAGATCGCCAACGAGCTCTTCCTCAGCCAGAAGACCGTCGAGACCCACCTGCGAAACATCTTCCGCAAGGTGGGCGTCTCCTCGCGTGTCGAGCTTGCACGCGCCGTAGAGCGGGCGCAGAGCACAAGCGAGATAGGATCGCGCGTATGAGCGGGCAGCGTGCGCTGCTGGTGATCGATGTTCAGCGCGGCTTCGATGATCCGGCGCTCGGACGGCGTGACAACCCCGAGGCCGAGGAGAACGTCGCCAAGCTGATCGCCGCGTGGCGCGAG
>DASSLB010000117.1:0-3383 GCA_035689945.1 Gaiellaceae bacterium
GCGGTGATGCGCGGCGTCCTCGCTCAGGAGATCCACCACCGCGTGAAGAACAACCTCCAGACCGTCGCCTCACTCCTTCGCTTGCAGGCGCGCGCTGAGGGCGTCGACCCGCGCGAGGCGCTGGAGCACTCGGTCAACCGCATCCTCGCCATCGCCGCCGTGCACGAGGCGCTAACCGAGCAGCGGGAGGAGGACGTCGAGCTCGCGGAGCTGATCGACCGGCTCCGGGCGATGCTCGTGCAGGGGCTCGGCGGTGGACGCGAGGTCGAGGCGCAACTCGAGCCGGTGTCGCTCGCGGGCACTCGCGCGACCGCGCTCGCGCTCGTCTTCTCCGAGCTGCTCCAGAACGCGCTCGAGCACGGCGCCGGGACGGTGCGGATCGAGCTCGCGCGGCGTGACGGCGACGTCGTGCTCGCGATCGCCGACGAAGGAGACGGCGCCGACGGCACGTCGATCGGTACCGGGCTCTCGATCGTCCGGGCGCTCGTCGCCGACGAGCTGCAGGGCACCTTCGCCTTCGCCGGCTCGCGCGCCGAGGTGGTGTTCCCCGCATGAGGACGAAGGAGGTGCTCATCGTGGTGCGTCGCGGAAGCGAGTTCCTCGTCGTCCACCGCTCGCCCGCGAACGACGCGTACTGGCACCAGATCGCGGGCGGCGTGGAGGAGGGTGAGACGTTCGCCGAGGCTGCGGTGCGCGAGCTCCGGGAGGAGACGGGCCTCGAGGCATCGGTAGAAGCACTCGACGCACCGTTCGTCTACGAGACCGTCCATGTCGAGACGTTCCTCGTAGAGGCGTCAGCCGACTGGGAGCCGACCCTCGACTGGGAGCACGACGACTATTGCTGGCTGCCGCGCGAGGAAGCGGCCGAGCTCCTTTACTGGCCCGAGCCCGCGGCGCTGCTCCGGTCCTTGCCATGAGAATCCTGGTCGCCGAAGACGAGACGATCATCCGGCTCGACCTGTGCGCGCTGCTCGAGCGGGCCGGCTTCGACGTGTGCGCCGAGGCAAAGGACGGAGAAGAGGCGGTCGAGCTCGCGCGCTCCGAGCAGCCGGATCTCGCAGTGCTCGACGTGAAGATGCCGAGACTCGACGGGATCGAGGCAGCACGGCGCATCCTCGACGAGCGACCGATCCCGATCGTGATGCTCACCGCCTACGGGCAGGACGAGCTCGTCTCGCGCGCGGTCGAGGCGGGGGTCTTCGGCTATCTCGTGAAGCCGTTCCGCGAGCAGGACCTCCTCCCCGCGATCGCCGCTGCGCAGGCGCGGCACGACGAACTGCAGGCGCTGCGCGCCGAAGCGGAATCGCTCGCCGACGCGCTCGCAGCGCGAAAGGTGATCGAACGGGCGAAGGGGCTCCTGATGACGAAGGAGCAGCTCAGCGAGGACGAGGCGTTCGCACGTCTGCGCAAGGCGAGCCAGGCCTCGGGGCGCCCGCTCAAGGCGATCGCGGAGGCGGTGGTCGCGACGCTCGAGGGAAAAGCGTGAGCGAAACGGAGCATCCGAACGCCGCGCTCGTGCGGCGCGTCTTCGCCGCGTTCGGCAAGGACGCGAAGGCGGTCTCGGCTGCGTTCGCGCGCGACATCGTGTGGCGCGTTCCCGGCCACACCGTCATGAGCGGCGAGTACCACGGACGGCGTGACGTCGTCGAGTTCCTCCGCCGCACGGGACTCGAGACGAGCGGCACCTACAGCAGCCGGTTGCACACGGTCTTCGCAGACGACGACTGGGCCGTTGCGATCTACCGCGCCACGGGCAGGCGCAACGGGATCGACCTCGACGTCGACCAGGCACTCGTGATCCGGATCGCGGACGGGCTGTGGCGGGAGGTGACGGCGGTGCCGCTCGACTCCGCCTTCGAGCGGTTCTGGGCCTAGAGCTCCTCTCTAGGCCACACCACTGAGAGACGATCCGCAGTACTTGCACTTCGTCGCCCCGATCGGCAGCCCCTCCGACAGACACGCGGAGCAGGTCTGCGCCGGCGCCGGTTCGCCGAAGACCGTGACGCCGCGCCGCTTCTGGGTCGCGCGGAACGGAACGACTATCACGTAGTAGATGACGGCCATGAAGATGACGAAGTAGATGACAGCCGAGATGAACGCGCCGAAGTTCACTACCTGGCCCTTGATGGTGAAGCCGAGCCCGCTGGTTCCGCCGCCCCCCGCCGCGTTCACGAGCGGCGTGATGATGTTGTCGGTGAACGACGAGATCAGCCCGCTGAACGCGAGTGCGACCACCAGTCCGACGGCGACGACGACGATGTCGCCTTGCATAAGGAAGTTCTTGAAGCCTTGCACCCAGCCCATCGACGGCCGTTCGTGACGCGCCTCTTCGCTCGAAGCCACCACAGTGTCCTCCTCGTTCGGGGTCTGATGCGAGGAGTATCTACCTACGCCTGAGCCTGTTCGAACAGCTGCTCCCACCGCTCGAGGAGCGCGGTGAGCGCCTCGCGGCTGCGCCTGTGGGCGGCGAGGACGTCCACGTCGGTCCAGTCCTCGGCGAGCTTCTTCTCGAGCTCTGCGATCTCCGCCTCGCGTGTCGCGATCTCCACTTCGAGCCGCTCGAGCGCAGACGAGCGCTTCGGTTTGGGCTTGGGAGCTGCCTGCTTCGGCGCCGGCCTCGTGCGCTCGGCCGGCCGCTCGGGCTTCGCGCGGGCTTCCCGTTCCTCGCGCGCCCGCAACAGCTCGGCCCAGCCGCCGTCGTACGCGCGGAGTCGACCGTCCTCGATCGCCAGCGTCCGCTCGGCGATCGCGTCGAGCAGCGCGCGGTCGTGCGAGACGAGCAGCACCGTCCCGGGGAATGCATCGAGCGCACCCTCGAGCGCCTCACGGCTCTCGAGGTCGAGATGGTTGGTGGGCTCGTCGAGCACTAGGAAGTTCGCGCCGGAGGCGACCGTGACCGCAAGCGCGAGCCGCCGCCGCTCCCCTCCCGAGAGCACTGAGACCGGCTTCTCGTGCGCGTCCCAGCCGGAGAAGAGGAAGCGGCCGAGCAGCGACTGCGCGTCCGGCCGCGAGAGGCCCGTCATGTTCTGCACGCACTGCAGGACGGAGCCGCGCGCGTCGAGCTCCACCTCCTGCTGCGAGAAGTAGCCGACCTGGACACCGTGACCGATGCGCACGCCGTCGCCGCGCACGAGCTGTTCGAGCAGCGTGGTCTTGCCGGAGCCGTTCGGGCCGACGAGCGCCACGTGCTCGCCGCGCTCCAGCGCGAACGACGCCTGACTCAGTAACAGTCTGTTACCTGGGACGGACACGTCCAGACCGTCCGCCTCGACGACCGTGCGTCCGCTGCGCGCCGGCTTGAGAAACTCGAAGCCGAGCCCGCGCGTCTTGCGCGAAAGCAGCGCCACTTCACCCGCCGCGGCGGCCCGCTCCTGCTCGAGCCG
>DASSLB010000118.1:0-2301 GCA_035689945.1 Gaiellaceae bacterium
CCTTCGCCGCCGCCGTGCGGATGGTCGACGGGGTTCATCGCCGAGCCGCGCACCGACGGGCGCTTCCCGCGCCAGCGGCTGCGACCAGCCTTGCCACCCGTGATGTTCTGGTGGTCGACGTTGCCGACCTGACCAATGGTCGCACGGCACGAGAGCAGCACGCGGCGCATCTCCCCGGAGGGAAGACGCAGCACCGCGAAGCCGGCATCCTTCGCCACGAGCTGGATTCCCGAGCCGGCCGAGCGCGCCATTTTCGCGCCCTGCCCGGGCTTGAGTTCGACCGCATGGACGAGCGTGCCCGTTGGGATGTTCTCGAGCGGAAGCGCGTTGCCGACCCGGATGTCCGCAGCGGGCCCCGACTCGACGGTCGCGCCGACCCGCAACTGCGCCGGAGCGAGGATGTAGGACTTCGCGCCGTCGGCGTAGTGCAGCAGCGCGATCCGCGCCGATCGGTTCGGGTCGTACTCGATCGCCGCGACCTTGGCCGGCACCCCGTCCTTGCGGCGCTTGAAATCGATGATGCGGTAGCGGCGCTTGTGGCCGCCGCCCTGGTGACGTGTCGTGATCCGGCCGTTCGCGTTGCGCCCGCCCTTCTTCGAGAGCGGCGCGAGCAGGCTCTTCTCCGGCTCCGACTTCGTGACCTCCTCGAAGGTGGAGACGGACATGAAGCGGCGACCGGGGCTCGTCGGCTTGTAGCGGCGAATCGGCATTAGCGGTGTCCTCTCGCGCAGATCGTGTGCTGGGGCGGCGAAAACCGAGCAGCGCAAGGACGCAGGGAGCGTTCGTAGTTGAAAACTACGGACGCGACTGAGGACGCAGGGATGCGACGGTTTGCAGCCGCATCCAGCGTGCGAGATGTGCGGGAGGCCACTGCTATCAAAGCTGTGCCCCCTCGAAGATGTCGATCTTGTCGCCGGCCTTCAGTTCGACGATGGCCTTTTTCCAGCCGGGGCGGACGCCCTTGATCATGCCCCGCCGCTTCGGCTTCGCCGGCATCTTGATCAGGTTCACGCCGACGACCGTGACGTCGAACATCTCCTGGACGGCCTGGCGCACCTGCGTCTTGTGCGCGTCCTTGTGCACCTTGAACGTGTAGCGGTTCTCCACGATCTGGCTGTAGCTCTTCTCGCTCACGACCGGCGCGATCAGGACCTGCGCGGGATGAAGGCTCATGACGCCCTCCCCTGCACGAGCGGCAGCGCTGCTTCGCTCACGACGAGCGAGCGCGCCCACACGACGTGCGCAACCTCGAGCTCGGCCGGAACGGTGACGAGCACCTTCGGCAGGTTCCGAAACGACTTGATCAGCATCTCCTCGTCCTCGCCCGCGACGACCACCGTCGGCGCCGTCTGACCCCAGCCCTGCAGCAGCTCGACAGCCTGCTTCGTCGACGGCTCCTTGAAGGAGTCGCCAGCGACCAGGCCGATCGTGCCGGCGGAGGCGTGATCGCTCAGCGCCGCGCGGAGAGCCGCGCGGGCAGCCTTCTTGTTCACCTTCAGCGAGAAGTCGCGCGGCGTCGGCGGGAAGGCAACGCCGCCGCCGGTGAACTGCGGCGCGCGGATCGTGCCCTGACGGGCACGGCCCGTGCCCTTCTGGCGCCACGGCTTCGAGCGGCCGCCGGCCACGAGTCCGCGGCTCTTCGCGGCCCGAGTGCCCTGACGGCGAGCGTTCAGCTCGGCGCGCACGGCCTCGTGCACGAGGTGCGGCTTGATCTCGGCGCCGAAGACGGCCTCGTCGAGCGAGACCTCCTTCTTCGCGCCTCCCAGCACTGGTGCCTTCGGAGCTGCCATCTACCTCACGTCCTCGCGGATCTCGACCAGACCGTTCTTCGGCCCGGGCACTGCGCCCTTCACGAGCAGGAGATTCCGCTCGACGTCGACGGAGTACACGGTGAGCCCGACCTGGGTCGCGCGCTTGCCGCCCATCCGGCCGGCCATGCGGACGCCCTTGAAGACGCGCGACGGCGTCGCCGAGGCGCCGATCGAGCCCGGTTTGCGGATGTTGTGCGAGCCGTGCGTGACCGGGCCGCGGTGGAAGTTGTGCCGCTTGATCGTTCCTTGGAAGCCCTTGCCGATGCCGGTGCCGGAGACCTTGACCTTGTCGCCGGGCTGGAAGATCTCGACCGTGACGTTCTCGCCCTGGACCGCCTCGGCGAAGTGCCCGCGGAACTCGACGAGGTGCCGGTAGGCGCCGTCGATGCCGGCCTTCGCGAGGTGCCCGAGCTCGCCCTTCGAGATCTTGCGCTCCGCGACCGGCTCCCACGCGAGCTGGACGGCCTCGTAGCCGTCGGCGTCCGGCGTG
>DASSLB010000119.1:0-9688 GCA_035689945.1 Gaiellaceae bacterium
GGCGAACTCGACGAGCTCGGCGCGCTCGACATGCGGGGCGAGCACGACGAACTCCTCCCCACCCCAGCGGAACAGCAGGTCGCTGGCGCGCAGCTCGCCGCGCAGTCGCTCGTAGACGTCGACGAGCAGAGCGTCGCCGGCGGCGTAGCCGTACGTGTCGTTCACCTTCTTGAAGCGATCGAGGTCGAGGAAGCAGACCGCGGCAGTGCGCCCACCACGCCTGATCCGTGCCTGCTCAGCCCCGAGCGCCTCGGCGAGGGCGTAGCGATTCGGCGCATTCGTGAGCGCATCGACGCGGGCCCGCGAGCGCTCCGCCGCCAGCGCCCGCTCGAGGCGGCGCCGGAAGCGGTTCGCCAGCACAACGATGAGCAGCAGGCTGGCGGTGTACCCGAAGGCGAGCGGCAGGGTGGTCTCGAACAGGCGGACAGGGACGACGAGGAGCGGCGCGGCGACGAGAGCGGCAGCGGCGATCCTGCTGGTCCGACGGAGACGCATGTCGACAATTGCACCGTCGGCACGGGCTTTCCTGTCACCCAGACGAGGGAACCGGCCGGTTCGCGCTAACCGAGCAGGAACTGAGCAACGGCAGCCCGGCCGACGTTGCTCACGGCTCGTGACTGCGTCGAATGGCCCGCGCCGGGGACGACGACAAGCCTTCCGTGCGTCGTCAGCGCGAGTTCCTCGCGGGCCCAGGCAAGCGGTGTGGAGAGATCGTGGTCGCCGTTCACGAGGAGCGTCGGCACGAGCAGCTTCCCGTGCGGCAGAGGAGTGGGCGCGGTCGGCGTCCAGGGCAGGCACTGGCCGATGAATCCGTTGTGCAACGCCGTCCTCGCGTCGAACGGGTAGAGCTGCTTCGGCGAGAGCCGTGCGACCGCGGCCCGCACCTTCGCAGCCCGGCCCGCGAGCGGCGCCGCCGAGCTCCCCCAGGGATACCTCCAGTCGGCGCAGAGCGCGCTCGCGTGCAGGCCCTGGTCGAGGGCGGCCGCGGGCGTGTTTCCCTGGTACGCCGAGGCAGCGGTGAGGAAGTCGTCGAGCAGAGCCCGGTGACCGCGGCGCGCGGCGTGAAGCGCGGCGGGCACATCCCAGAACTTCCGGTAGGTCGGGTCGGCGATGCTGTCGAACGTCAGGGCGTCCAGCAACTGCGGCCCGAGGCGATCGCGCCGGACGACGGCCGCGAGATCGGCCACACAGGCGCGGCCACACACGGAGCCGAGCACGCGCCGCACCGCTGCGAACTCCACGACACCTCCGTCGAACAAACCCACCTGCGGCACCACTGAGTCGAGCACGAGCTTCGAGACGTGTGACGGATGGGCCAGCCCGTAGCGCTCGCCGACGTACGTGCCGTACGAGATTCCGTCGAGCGACCACTTGTCCACGCCGAGGGCCTGGCGCAGCGCCTCCATGTCGGCGACGACGTCGTCGGTCCCGAAGAACGCGCGCTTTGCGCCCAGCTTGCGGGCGCAGGCGCGCACCGCGCGGGCGCTCGGCGGCGTGAGATCCGAGCTTCCCATCTCGCGCTGCAGCGCCCTGCAATCGAGCGCACCGGCTCCGGTTCCGCGCTGGTCGAAGACGACGATGCGATACCGGGTCCGCTCGGCCGCGAGCGCGCGAGAGAGGAAGCCGTTGAGTATCGGCAACCCGGGCTGGCCGGGTCCCCCCGAGAGCACGAGGAGCACGCCGTGCGACGCGGTCGTGTTGTCCCCCATCCCCACCTGCAGGTGGAGCGTTCCCCGCCCGGCATGCGCGTGGTCGAGCGGGACGTCGAGCGTCGCGCAGGTGAATCCTGCGACGGAGCACGGATGGGCGCCGTGCAGCCCGGCGTGGCGAGCCGACGCGGGGCCGGCGACTACGAAGAGGCCAACGACCAGCAGCAAGAGCAGCCGAATCCGCATGTGCGACTACCGACGCACGCCCGCCGCGGTGGTTAGCTACACGGATGCGGTTTGGCCTGATCGGCACCGGCTACTGGGCTGCCACCGTCCATGCACCTGGGATCGCGAGCCACCCCCAGGCCGAGCTCGTCGGCGTCTGGGGACGCGATCGCGCCAAGTCGGAGAGCCTCGCGGCCCGGTTCGGTGCGCAGCCTTTCTCCGAGGTCGACGAGCTGATCGGCGCGGTCGATGCCGTCGCGTTCTCGGTCCCGCCGGACCTCCAAGCCGAGCTCGCCGTGCGCGCCGGAGCGGCCGGCCGGTCTCTGCTGCTGGAGAAGCCGTTGGCGCTGACGGTCGAGGCGGCCGAACGAGTCGTCGCGTCCGCTCGCGCTCCAACCGTCGTCTTCTTCACCTGGCGCTTCGACCCCGGCGTCCGTGATTGGTTCGGCTCGGAGGTCGACCCTCGCTCGTGGGACGGCGGCAGCGCGATCATGCTCTCCTCGATCTTCGAGCCCGGTAATCCGTTCGGGGAGTCACCGTGGCGGCAGGAGCGCGGCGCGCTGTGGGACGTCGGCCCGCACGCGCTGGCCCTACTGCTGCCGACGCTGGGCCCGGTCGAGCAGGTCGAGGCGGTGCGCGGGCTGCGAGACGAAATTCATCTCGGCCTCGGGCATGCAACAGGTGCTGCCAGCAGCGTGGTACTCAGCCTGACGTCACCCGCCGAGCTGGTGGAAACGGTGTTCTGGGGCACGCCCGGAATCGCGCGCATGCCCGAGGGCCGCGACGTCGCGGCCGCTTATGCGGCCACGATCGACGCTCTGCTCGCCGGCGCCACACCGTTCGACGCGGCCTTCGGCAGAGACGTCGTCCGCGTTCTTGCTGCAGCCGAGGAGGCGGGCGCCGGCTGGCGCCCGCCTCCAACTCCTGCCGCTACTTGAGGGTCGTGGAGCAGTACGTCCCGCCGGTGAAGACGCCGTCGTCCGGACAACTCGACGCGTTCTGGTTGAACTGCGTGGCCTGCCCGTAGTCGTTGACGGTATCCGGATAGTCGACGCCGTAGTTGATCGCGCCGTCCGAGGCCGTCGAGAACCACGGGTAGATGCAGTACGGACCGCCGTACCCCGTGCACTCGGTCGGCCCGACGAATGAGTTGCCGAGCACCTCCGCGATCCCGCCGGTGTCCGACACAGCGGCCCAGCTTTCCTGGTGTGAGCCGTCACCGAACGTGGCGTCGAAGATGCGGAGCGGCGAGAAGCCGGCCCAGCTGTCGTGGTTGAACGAGTCGCAGAACGTCTGACCCGGCACGCAGAATTGCAGCGGATGGTCCCCGTAGAGGTCCGCGTGGCCGATCTCCCAGACGAACGACATCGGGGTATCCCACACGGCGCCCCAGTCCAGCGCGTTCCCGGTGCTGTTCGTGTCGAACTCAGGAGTCAGCGGTCCGTCCCTCGGGCTGAGCAGAACGAGGATGCTCGACTGCTGGTTGGTCGTGATGTCAGTGACCTGCTCCTGGTACGCCGAGTCGCGCGAAGGCGCCCAGATGTGGACGTCGACGACGTCGCCGGCATGCATGACGAACGGGTCCTTGCCTCCGCGGTCGGTGAGCATGCCGTTGAACGCTGCTGGCTCGGCGATCCCCTGCCCCTGCTTGGCGAGCGTCCAGACAGGCGAGCACGCTGTGTAGATGTTCGGTGCGTGCACGAGCGAGAAGCCGCCATTCGAGAAGCAGTTCTTGGTGAAGGAGTCGGGATAGAACTGCAGCTCGAGGAATCCCTCCTGGCCGATCTTGTGCGGGTTCGAGTCCCTGACCGTCCCGCCGAACCAGAATGTCGGCCCGACGGCCGACACCGGAACCGTCCCGTCCGTCGGCAGTTGCGCGTGCCACGTGATGTTCCACGCGGAGCGCGGCGCCGACGACACCGGGTCGAGCTCGGGCTCGTCGTGCCCGGTACAGCCCGACGTGTAGTACTCGGCCAAGTTGGCGTCGTCGAGACCACCGGGGATGTGCGCGAGGCAGCCGGCGGTGATTGCGCCGACATTCCCCGACGCGTTAGTCGTCGAGCTGGTCGTGGTGTTGGCTGCACCGGCGGACACGCTCACCGCGAGCACAAACGCAGAAACAGCCGCCAGCAGGGCGAATCTCACTCCAATCACGTGCCGTCCCCCTTCTGATCGCGTGATTCCCCTGGCACCGCGGAGGATACGGGATGGCAAACGCCCTCAGCCAATCCCCTCGTACTTTCCACTGATGACATCGCGCCGGCAGGGGCGCACCATGGAATCGAAATGCGCGGCGTCCTCTTAGCGTGTTTCTCCTTCTTCCTCGTGGCCTCGGCCGCCGCCGCGGCCCCGCAGTCACGCAGTACAGACGCGCAGATCGCAGTCGCGACGACCTCGGGGCACATCACGCTCATCGACGGCCGTGGGCACCGTCTGGCGACGCTGACCAGCCGAACCGGCGCTTCGGACTGGGCCCCCGCGTGGTCGCCGGATGGACAATCGCTTGCGTTTGCCCGATCGACCGACGGGCGCCGCAGCTTCCACGTCTACGTGATGAGCGCGGACGGAAGCGGGGTGCGGCAGCTCACGCACGGCCGTTTCGACGAGAGCCCCGCGTGGTCACCCGACGGGCGCTGGATCGCTTACCGAACAATGGGCGGCCTTCGGATCGTGCATCCCAACGGGCACGGCTCACGATTCGTCCGCGGTACGGGCGTGACCGCCGCGAGCTACACGGCGAGCTACGGAGAGTGGCCTTCCTGGACGCCGAGCGGACGGTTGAGCTACGCCTTCCATTCCGAGCTTTCGAGCGACTGGCCAGCCTCGTGCCGAAGCCCGAGCGCACGATGCGGCTGGGTAGTCACTTCCGACCTCGACGGCCACAATCGCCGACCAGTGCTCAGGGGCCGTGACGCGCACTGGTCGCCTGACGGCCGGATGATCGTCTTCACACCATCGAACGGTGGCGTCGCGATCCTCAGTGGCGGCAAGCGCAGCCTCCTCGGTCGCGGCTACAAGGCCAACTGGTCACCCGACGGCGCACAGATCGTCTACGCGCGTCTGGGCATGACGGCAGGCGACGCGATCTGGATCATGGACGCCAACGGTCGCAATGCGCACCGGATCATGAACGGCGCCAGCGATCCAGCCTGGCGTCCGAGCGTCGCGCCGTAACTCGAAGGAGGTGATTTCTGGTGCCGTATCTCACTGGGAAGGACTTAGCCGGAACGGCTGTGGCCGCCCTCGTCGTGCTCGCGTACGTCGCGAACGTCCAGGACTGGTGGTACCTCGGTAGCAACCGCTGGGCGGCGGTCACGATGCTGGCGGTCGGCGCCGTCGGCTGCCCGCTCGGAGCGAGGATCGTCGGAGAGAAGCTGACCTCGCTCCCGATCGTGCTGCTCGGACTGCTGGGCGTGGCGGCGCTCTCGCTTGCCGCCCTGGCAATCGTCACCGCGGCGCAGTGGGCGTTGCTCACACTCGCGATCCTCGTGGTCGCGCTGTGGGCGGGCGCCACGCTGAGGCATGCCGCGACGCCGCCGCCGCGGCTCGTGGCGCAGTAGCTGCGGGGGACGGGTTCCCAAGGAGAGCGGGGCCGCTACCAGCGGCCCCGCTCTCGGGGATCAGCGACGGATCCTCGTCCGTGCGATCTCGCTGTTGATCTCCTCCGGCGTGGGATGACGGTTCATGTACGGCTTCGCGTACGTCTTGTACGCGTCGATCGCCAGCACGATGGCCATCACGCCCAGGAAGTAGAAGAACCACGTGCTCCAGACACCCGGCCGGTCGGCCGGAGCGTCCGCGAACGAGCTCGGCCACATGTGATGCGTGTGCGCCGTGTAGTACTCGGTCAGCATCCACGACAAGCCGACGAGCGGTGTCACGATCGCGATGACGATCGCATGCACCTTGAACCGGCGCCGGCGCTGGATCTGCTCTATTGCGTCGGCCCTGAGTGCGACCTCGGCATCCAGCTCCCCGCTCTGCGGAACACGCTCCGGAGCGAGCGCCTTGACTTCCGTTACGGACTCAGTAGGCATGCCTATTCACCTCCTCCCGAGCCACACCAAGCGTAGGGCTGCACGCCTACCCGGGGCATCAGCGAATCCCTGGATTCGGCCGTACCCAGAAAGCCCCGCTAAGGACGGAGAGTGTGGTCGTCAGACGCTCGCAGCAGCGGGATGAACTGCGGATCGAGTGCCGCGAGCCCGAGGGCGGCGAGCACGGCTCCGGCGGCCGCGGGCAACGCCACGCCGAGAGAGAGCGGCGCGAGCAGGAAGAACTCGCGCGCGAACGGGGTGAGCAGGACTGCGACGTAGCCGGCGAGCAGCGTCGCAACGAGTAGCGCGATTGCGCTGCTGCGGCGACGCCCCTCGGCTTCGAGGGCAAGGATCAGATAGAGCCCGACGAGGAGGAGCGTGGTCGTGGCCACAGTTCGGGCTTCACGAACGCCGAAGTCGAGGACGTTCAGGGCGAAGAAGTAGCTCGAGAGCACGCCGAGGCCGGCAGCCGTGCCGGCCGGAAGCGAGAAGCGGGCCAACTCCCGGAGGAAGCCCTGCGAGCTGTAGTTGCCGCGGCTGGGCGCGAGAGCGAGGAAGAAGCCGGGGATTCCGATCGTGAGCGACGCAGCAAGCGTCAGGTGGCGTGGAAGCAGCGGATAGGCGATCGGCGTCAGCCCGACCGACAGGACGAGGAACGCGGCGAAGGCCGACTTCGTAACGAAGAGCTTCGCGACGCGCTGGACGTTCCGCAGGATCTTCCGACCCTCGGCGACCATCGCGGGTACCGCCGAGAACTCACTCTTGACGAGGACGACGTCGGCGACGGCGCGAGCCATCTGGGTGCCGCTGCCCTGAGCGATCGCCAGCCGTGCCGCCTTGAGTGCGGGCACGTCGTTCACGCCGTCCCCCACCATCGCGACGTAGCGCCCGGCATCGCGCAGCGCCTCGACCACGCGCCGCTTCTCCTCCGGGGCGATGCGGCCGAAGACGGACGTACGGAGCACGAGCCGACGCAACTCCTCTTCGTCTTCGGGGAGCTGCGAGGCGTCGACCGCCGCACCCGCGATCCCGGCGTCGTGTGCGATCGAGGCAACCGTTTCCGGCCGGTCGCCGGAGAGAACCTTCAGCTCGACTCCTTGGCTCTGCAGCCAGGCGACCGTCTCGCGTGTCTCCGGGCGGAGATCCTCGCTCAGCAGGACGAGACCGCGGGCGGCCGGCTGCGGGCCGTCGAGCTCCGCAGCCGTGCCGAAGGCAAGCACGCGCCGGCCCTCGGCTGCTCCGCGAGTCGCGCGGTCTGCCAGCCACCCGAGGCTGAAGTGCTCGGGAGCACCGAGCACGTAGCCGACTCCGCCGATTCGTTGGGCGCCGAACCGCCGCCGCGACGAGAACGGCAGCTCTTCCTCGACGACCGCAGGAGTCGCGGGATAGGCGGCTGCAACCGCCTCCAGCGTTCCGTTCTTTGTCACGGCCGACGCGGCGTAGACACCCAGCTCTTGCGCAAGCGACTCCGGGCCGATGAGCTCGACGACGCGCAAGCGCGGCTGCGTCAGGGTTCCCGTCTTGTCCAGGCAGACGACGTCCACCGAGGCGAGCGACTCGGTCGCGTTGAGCTGCTGGGCGAGAGCGCCGAGCCGGGCCATCCGCAACGCGGCTACGGCGTAGGTCAGGCTCGCGAGCAGGATCAACCCTTCCGGAATCAGCGTGACGACTGCGGCGACGGCGGTGGGAACGGCAGTTCCTGTGGCGACGTGACGGTGCCAGAGCGCGTACCCGAGGACGGCGCCAAGCGGGACGAGGACGGCAACGAGAACGAACAGGAGCCGGTTCAGCGCGCGCTCGAGCGGCGAGCGTGGATGGCGGAAGGACCGAGCCTGGCCGGTCAATCGCTCCGCGTAGCTGTCCGGGCCGACCGCGCTGACCAGGTACTCCCCCACGCCCTCGACCACGAATGATCCCGAGCGGACGTCTTCCCCGGCCCTCTTCTGCACCGGCCGCGACTCGCCGGTGAGAATCGACTCGTCCAGTCGCAGCCACTCCGCGCGCTCCAGTGAGCCGTCGGCAACGACCTGGTCGCCCGGCCCCACGCGCACCAGGTCGTCGACGACGACCTCTTCGACCGGAACCCGACTCGCCTCCCCGTCCCTCACGACCGTGGCCTGCGGCGCCACCAGGGAGCTGAGCTGGTCGAGCGCCCGCTTTGCCCGCACCTCCTGTGCGGTTCCGATCGTCGCGTTGGCAACCAGAACTCCGAGGAAGAGCGCGTCCTGCCACTGACCGAAGGCGAGCGTCGCGGCGCCCGCCACGCCGAGGATCAGGTTGAAGACCGTGAAGACGTTGGCCCGGACGATGCTCGCGTACGAGCGGCTGCTGCGACTGGCGGACCGGGGAGCGCTCGCTGCGAGCCGCCGCGACGCCTCGGCGCTCGAGAGCCCGCACGACTGCTCGGCGACGCCGTCTGCGTGCGCCGGGGCCGCGAGGGATGGGGTCGTCAGCATGGCTGCAGTCCTATTCTCCCTCTTGATACCGCGGCGGGCCTCGCGGCGGTTCGGCGAAAACCCGCTGACTGTGTGCGGCGAACTCCCGAGGCCGGCGGGGCCGCGAGAGCGGAGCATGGAGAAGATGGCTGAAGTGCGCGCAGATACGGGTTGAGGCGAGGGAGTCGTGCAGACGACAGTCGGACTCTCCCTTGCCCTCGTCTCTGCAATCCTCGTCAACTGGGCGTACTCGCGCGAGCACGACGCAGCGGCCGAGATGCCGCGCTTCTCGCCGCGTCGCCCGGTGCAGTTCGTGCGGCTGCTACTCGCCGACCGCTTCTGGGTGCGGGCGTTTGCCCTCGAGAGCATCGGCTGGTCGATCTACGTCGCCGCGCTGCGGCTCGCACCGCTGTCGCTGGTCCAGGCCGTCTGTGCGTCGGGGATCGCGGTGCTGGCCCTGGTCAGCGCCCATGGGCGGCCACGACAACTCGCCAGACACGAGCAGCTCGCGGTCGTCCTTGCCCTCGCCGGTCTGGTTCTCCTCTCCCTGTCGATCGTCCACACCCACCAGGCAGACCGTCCTCCTCACGTGGCCGCTGTCGCCTTGTGGCTCGGACTGCTCCTGGCCGTCGCAGCCGGGCTCGGCCGGAGCAGGGCCGCGCTCGCGGTCGGGCCGGCACTTGGGCTCGCGGCCGGACTGCTCTTCGCAGGCGGCGACATATCGGCCAAGCTCGTGGTCTACGGCGGGCCCTGGTTGGCCGCAGCGACGACGCTCATCGTCTTCTACGGTCTCGGCACCAGCGTCCTCCAGGGCTCGTTTCAGCATGCCGACGCGCTGACAGGAGCCGGTCTCGCGACGCTTGCGACGAACGCCGTCCCCATCGCAGCCGGTTTCGTCGTCTTCGGCGAGCAGCTACCGCACGGCCCGAAGGGAGCACTGCAGGTGGCGGCTTTCGGTCTCCTCGTGCTGAGCGGCGTGCTGCTCGCGCGCGTGCCGGGCAGGCGTTCGGCCGGCACGCGACCGCGCCTGACACCGCTCTCTGCGGACGCGGTGGTCCGGCATAGCCGGCGCCTGATCGCAGCCGCGGCTCTGGCCGGCGTGATGGGAGGCATCGTTCTCCTTGCGCTGGGCCAGCGGCTGGCCGCCGACTGGGTCTGGGCGGCGACCACGGCGATGCTGCTCGGCCCGCTTGCGGTCTCCCTGATCCGGTCGCTCATGCGGCGGGATGTCGGGGTCGATGCGATCGCGCTCGTTGCCATGGCAGGTGCGCTGGGACTCGGCGAGTACCTGGCCGGCGCCGTGATCTCACTCATGCTCGCGGGGGGCAACGCGCTCGAGGAG
>DASSLB010000120.1:0-11946 GCA_035689945.1 Gaiellaceae bacterium
TCCTCGTTCGCGCCGGCGACGTACTGGCCTTCGCGGAGCGCCTCGTCCGCGATCACCTCGATCTCGACGCCCACCGGGCCGAGCGAGCCGCCGCCCGCGCCGAAGGCGTCGCGGATCTCGTCGTCGGTGGCAGGCCGGAACGCACCCTCGAAGAACGTCTCGAGCTTCTCGGGGCTGAGCCGGTCGTCGCCGCGCACGAGCGCGAGCACGAGCCGGTCGCCGGTCACGACCGGCAGAGCCTTCGAGGTCGCGGACTCCGCGATCCCGAGAAACTCGGCGAGCCCCTCGATCGTGCCGACCCCGGGAGTGTCGACGAGCTCGGGCGCGTCCAGAGGCGGAGGGAGCTCGGGCGGTTGCGGTTTGCCTCGCGCAGCTTCGGCGTCGGCGAAGTAGTCGCCGTTCTCGCAGCGCATCAGCTCGTTCTCGCCCGAACCCGTGGGCGCGAGAAACCCCAGCGAGCTCTTCCCTCCCATGACGCCGGATTCGGCCTCGACGAGATAAGCCTCGAGGCCGACGCGCTCGAAGATCCGGGTGTATGCCTTCTCGTGGCGGTCGAACGCGGCGTCGAGCCCGGCCACGTCGGCGTCGAACGTGTACGAGTCCTTCATGACGAACTCCCGGAGACGAAGGAGGCCGCCGCGCGGGCGCGGCTCGTCGCGGTCCTTCGTCGAGAAGTGGTACCAGACCTGCGGCAGCTCCTTGTAGGACTGGAGCTCGCGGGCGAGGAACGTCATGGACTCCTCGTGCGTCCACGAGAGCACGAACGGACGGCCGCCGCTGTCATTCAGGTGGAAGAGGATCGGAACGTCGATGCGACCGGTCGTCTCCCAGAGCTCGGCCGGTGTGAGCGTCGGGCAGCGCATCTCCTGGCCGCCGATCGCGTCGATCTCCTCACGGATGATCTGCTCGATCTTCTCGTGCACGCGCCAGCCGAGCGGCAGGAAGCTCCAGAGGCCCGCCCCCATCTGGCGGATGAAGCCTCCGCGCATGAGGAGCTGGTGCGAGGCGGCGTCCGCGTCGGCGGGTGCGTCGCGCAGGGTCGGTAGGAAGAGCTTTGAAGCCCGGGCAATCATCGGCGTTGTCGCCCTAGGCTATTCGAGCGGGATCATCGAAGCTTCCGCCATCGCGAGCGCAGCGGGCTTCGCCATCTTGAGACGCTTCGGCCGGTTCATCCCGTCGGCGATCCACTTGTCGACCTCGGCGAAGAGCTCGTCGACGAGGATGTCCGAGGAGACCTTTTTCAGGACCCGGCCGTGCGCGTAGATGAAGCCGACGTCGCGGCCACCCGCGATCCCGAAGTCGGCGTCTCCGCTCTCCCCCGGCCCGTTCACGGCGCAGCCGAGCACCGCGACCTCGAAATGCTGCGGGTACCGCGCGAGCCGTTCCTCCACCTGCTCGGCAAGCGTGTGGACGCCGACGTTGTCGCGGCCACACGAGGGGCAGGCGATCATCATCGGGCCGCGCTCGCGGAGGCCGAGCGACTTGAGGATCTCGTACGCCGCCTTCGGCTCCTCGACGGGATCCGCCGAGAGCGAGACGCGGATCGTGTCGCCGATCCCGTCGACGAGGAGCGCACCCATCCCCACGGCGCTCTTGATCGAGCCCGAGTAGACGGTGCCGGCCTCGGTCACGCCGAGGTGGAGCGGGTACGGCACCTTCGCCGAGAGCATCCGATAGGCGCGGATCATCGTCGGCACATGGCTCGACTTGACTGAGATCTTGAAGTCGTGGAAGTCGAGCTTCTCGAGCAGCCGCACCTCCTCGAGCGCGGCTTCGACGAGTGCCTCCGCCTGATCTTGCTGGGCGAGCTCGAAGAGGTGCTTCGGCAGCGAGCCGGAGTTCGCGCCGATCCGCATCGGGATCCCGACCTTCTTCGCCGCTTTCACGACCTCCTCGACCTTGTCCGGCCCGCCGATGTTGCCGGGGTTGATGCGGACCGCGGCGACGCCCTGGTCGATCGCCTTGAGGGCAAGCGAGGCGTTGAAGTGGATGTCCGCGATGACCGGGATCGGCGAGAAGCGGACGATGCGGCTCAGCGCCTCGGCGTCCTCGGTCTTCGGGACGGCGACGCGGACGATCTCGCAGCCGGCCGAGACGAGCTCGGCGATCTGGGCAGTCGTCGCCGGGACGTCATGCGTCTTCGTCGTGGTCATCGACTGGACGACGACGGGCGCGCCACCGCCGATCGCGACGCCGCCAACCGAGATCTGCCGCTCGCTGGCCATCCGAAAGCCAGTCTAGCCCGGTGGTTTCCGCGCAACTCGCGCCCCTCAACGGACGCTGAAGAGACGCCCCGACTAGTGCGGTGTGCCGCCGGACACGTCGTTCGAGAACGCGATCACGAAGACGAGCACGATGAGCATGATCCCGACGACGGAGACTCGCTCGTAGACCTCGCGGGCGAGCGCCCGGCGGCGAATCCCCTCGATCAGCGAGAACAGGATGTGGCCACCGTCGAGGGGCAGGAGCGGCAGCAGGTTGAGCAGCGCGAGCGACATGCTCACGAAGGCGAGGATCTCGAAGTACCACGTGGCGCCGACCTTCAGCTGCGCGTGCGAGACGCGGACGATCCCGACCGGGCCCGAGACTTGGCTCCGCCCGTGCCTGGAAAAGAGCGACGTGATTCCCTTGGCGGTGCCGGTGACGACATTCCCGAGGTCGGAAACCGCCGCCCTCGCCGCCTTGCCGGTCGAGTAGGGAACTAGCTGCGCCGCCGGCGTGAAGCCGAAGATCCAGCGGCCGCCCTGGAAGATCGTCGGCTCCGGACCGACCGTCACGCGCTGTCCGTCGCGCTCGACTGTGAGCGTCACAGCGTCGCCGTGGCTCGACCTGATCTGGTGCGACACGACCGCGAATGTGCGGGTCGGCCGTCCATCGACCGCAACGATCCGGTCGCCTGCTCTGAGGCCCGCCGCCGCCGCGGGGGTCCCGGCGCTGACCGAGTCGACCTTGGTCGACGGCTTGTCGGAGGGCCCGCCGCTGGCGGCGAAGGCGATGAAGAGGATCAGGAACGCGATCACGACGTTCGCGAGCGGCCCCGCTGCGATCACGGCAACGCGCTTCCAGGTCGCGGCACGCCAGTACGCGTCCCGCGCGGTCCCCTCTTCGACCTCGCGCAGCGCGCGGTCCGCTGAGCGCCGCGCACCGGGCGAAAGGTGCGCCGCGTTCACCTCCTGCTCGAGGTCGGGGTACAGCCTCCGTGCAGCGGCGTAGTCCTCAGTCTCGAGTGCTCGCCTGACGGCGCCGACGGGTGCGGCGAGGCTCGGCTCCTCTCGCACGGCCGGCTCGATGAACGCCTGGAGGTCACGGGCGGCGGGCCGGTGCATGCCGGGGATCCGGACGAGCCCCCCGAGCGGAATGATGCCGATTCCGTACTCGATGCCCTTGTGCCTGACCTTCGCCAGCGCAGGCGGGAAGCCGATGTAGAAGCTCCGTGGCCGCATCCCGACGGCGAGCGCGACCGAGAAATGGCCGAGCTCGTGCAGGAAGACGAGCAGGACGAGGCCACCGATGACGACGAGCCACGTCACGCGGTCGCCAGCGCTCCCTGGGCAAGTGCCCGTGCCGCTCGATCCGCTTCGACGAGGTCGCTCAGATCGCGGACCGGGTCGGTGTCCGCCGCCGCGAGCGTCTCGCCCACGACCTCCGCGATGCCGAGGAACGGCAGCCGCCCTTCGAGGAACGCGGCGACGGCGACCTCGTTCGCGGCGTTGTAGACGCACGGCGCGCTCCCGCCCCGCTGGCCGGCCGCGCGCGCCAGCGCGAGCATCGGGAACGTGTCCGTGTCGGGCGGCGAGAACTCGAGGGTGAGCGCTGTGAGGTCGAGCGGTGGCAACGGTGTCGCCGCTCGCTCGGGGTACGTCAGGGCGTACGAGATCGGCACGCGCATGTCCGGGTAGCCGAGATGAGCGAGTGACGCCCCGTCGCGGAAACGGACGAGCGCGTGCACGATTGACGTCGGTTGGATCGCTACCTCGATGCGTTCGTAGTCGACGCCGAAGAGGAAGTGCGCCTCGATCACCTCGAGCCCCTTGTTCGCGAGCGTTGCAGAGTCCACTGTGATCTTTCGCCCCATCCGCCAAGTCGGATGTGCAAGCGCCTGCTCGGGGGTGACGTCCTCGAGCTCGGTTCTGGTGCGACCGCGGAACGGCCCGCCAGACCCGGTGACCACGAGCGTGTCGATCTGCTCCGGCTCGCGTTGCTCGAGGCACTGGAAGAGAGCCGAATGCTCGCTGTCCACCGGCAGGATACGGCCGCGGCCCCGCTCGCGCGCTGCGAGGGCGAGCTCCCCGGCGGCGACGAGGCTCTCCTTGTTCGCGAGAGCGAGGTCGACTCCGCGCTCGAGCGTCCAGAGCGTCGCGTGGACCCCCGCGAACCCGACGACGGCGTTGAGGACGACGTCGGGCCGGGCGCGCTCGAGAAGCTCGGCCAGGTCGCCGCCGACCTCCTTCAGCGGCGCGTTGACGTCGTCGAGCGGCGTCGAGCCCGACGCGGCCGCGCAGAGCTCCAGCTCCGGATGAGCCTCCACGATCTCGATCGCCTGGCGCCCGATCGACCCCGTTGCCCCGAGCAGCGCGACGCGCTTCACCGGGCAAGTGTAGGGAGTTAGTGGGGGCCGTACGCAATCACGAGGAAATACGCGGCAGGCGCAGCAAAGAGGAGCGCGTCCACTCGGTCGAGCACGCCGCCGTGGCCGCCGAGGAGTCTTCCGGTGTCCTTCACCTCCAGATCTCGCTTCAGCGCCGACTCGAAGAGGTCGCCGAGCACCGCGGCAACGACGACAACCAGCCCGAGCACGATCGCCTGCCAGACGCTCAGGTACTCGTGACGCTTCTCGTAGAGCGCGATGAAGGAGACGAAGATGCCCGCAGCCGCTCCGCCGATGAGCCCCTCCCAGGTCTTCTTCGGCGACAGCCGTGGCGCGAGGCTGTGACGCCCGAGGTAACGGCCGGTGAAGTAGGCGAACGTGTCGGCGGCGAACACGGTCAGGACGACAGTGAAGGCAAGGAGGCGTCCCTGGTCGGCCATCTCGCGCAGAAGCAGAACGAAGCCAAGCCCGAGACCGATCCAGGCTGAGCCGAGGATGGTCGAACCGATCGCAGCCGTCGTGGGCGCTCGCGTGCTCGAGAGCGCGTGAAGGACGAAGCCGAGGACGAACGTCGCGGCGAAGCCTCCGATCAGCCAGACGATCCCGCCGCGCTCGGCGCCGAACAGCGCCAGAAGCACACCGCCGTAGATCGCCGCCCCGAGCGGGCGCATCGGCCGCGCGGTCGTCACGAACTCGTGCACCCCGACGACCGACGCGACGGCGACAAGCGTGAACAGCCACCAGCCGCCGAGCCAGAGCATCCCGAGCACGAGCGGCAGGCCCGCCGCGGCGACCAGCAAGCGAGATGCGAAGTTGGTCATCGCCCGCCGAATCTACGGCGCCGGCGCGCGTACTCCTCGATCGCGGTCCGGAGCTCCTCCGGTCCGAAGTCGGGCCAGAGGGTGTCGGTGAAGACGTATTCGGCGTAGGCGGACTGCCAGAGGAGGAAGTTCGAGATGCGGCGCTCGCCGGAGGTGCGGATCACGAGATCGGGGTCCGGCATCTCGGGCTCGTAGAGGCAGGCAGCGAGAGCGGCTTCGTCGACCTCGTCAGGGCCGCTCCCACCTTCGAGGAGTCGGCGGGCGGCGTCGACGATCTCGGCGCGGCCCCCGTAGTCGAACGCGATCCAGAGCTGCAGCTTCGCCTTGTCCGCAGTCGCCGCCTCGAGATGCTCCATTTTCGCGAGCAGCCAGTCGGGAGCACGGTCACGGCGCCCGACGAATCTGCACCGGACGCCCTGCGCGGCGAGGTCTTCGAGTTCCCGGTCGATCGTCTCGCCGAAGATCTCCATGAGGGCCGCCACCTCGTCCACGTCGCGGCTCCAGTTCTCGGTCGAGAAGGCGTAGACCGCGAGCGAGTCGATGCCGAGGTCGATCGCCGACTCGACGACCGGCCGCAGCGCACGCGAGCCGGCTCGATGTCCCTCGGCGACCGAGACGTCGTTCTCTGCAGCCCAGCGACCGTTACCGTCCATGATGATCGCGACGGCGTGCGCGACCTCGGGAAGGTGCTCCTCGGGGGTGACGTCGGTACCCGGGAGGGAGGTCACTAGACCTCCATCACCTCCGCCTCCTTGTGCTTCAGCAGCTCGTCGATCTGCTTCGTGTGCTCGTCGGTCAGTTCCTGGACGCGGCCTTCGGCCCGATGCTCGTCGTCGGCACCGGCCTCCCCCTTGTCGACGAGCTCTTTCAGGTGCTTCATCGCGTCGCGCCGAATCTCGCGCACGGCGACCTTGTGATCCTCCGCCATGTTGCGCACGACCTTGACGAGCTCCTTCCGGCGTTCCTCGGTCAGCTGTGGGATCGGTAGGCGGATGAGCTTGCCGTCGTTCGACGGAGTGAGCCCGAGATCGGACTCCTGGATCGCCTTCTCGATCGCCTTGATCGAGCTCGGATCGAACGGCTGCACCGTGAGCATGCGCGACTCCGGCACGTTGACCGTCGACAGCTGGCGCAGTGGCGTCTTCGTCCCGTAGTAGTCGACCTCGATCCGGTCGAGCAGCGACGCCGAGGCGCGACCGGTTCGGACGGTCGAGAACTCGGACTTCGCGTGCTCGACCGACTTCACCATCTTGTCGCGGGCGCTGTTGATCAGCTCCTCCGCTGTCGCCATGTCAGCCCTCCTTGTCTGGGTCTGGTGTCGCGATGATCGTCCCGACCTCTTCGCCGGCCACGACGCGCGCGACGTTGCCCTCGGCGAGCTCGAAGACGTGGATCGTGAGGCGGTTGTCCATACAGAGCGAAAGAGCCGTCGTGTCCATCACCTTGAGCCCGCGCTCGATTGCTTCGAGATGCGTGAGCCGCGGCAGGAACTCGGCGTCGGAGACGCGCCGCGGGTCGCCGTCGTAGACGCCCTTGACGCCGTGCTTCGCCATCAGGATTGCGTCGGCGCCCATCTCGAGCGCGCGTAGCGCCGCCGCCGTGTCCGTCGTGAAGAACGGATTCCCGGTGCCGGCCGCGAAGATCACGACGCGCCCCTTCTCGAGATGTCTGATCGCCCGCCGGCGGATGTACGGCTCCGCCACTTCGGACACGGAAAGCGCAGACATGACCCGCGTGTCGGCTCCCTCCCGCTCCAGCGCATCCTGCAGCGCCAGTGCGTTGAGAAGCGTGGCGAGCATCCCGGCGTAGTCGGCGGTCGCGCGGTCCATCCCGCTCTCCGCGGCCGCTGCAAGGCCACGGTAGAAGTTCCCGCCGCCGACGACAACGCCGATCTCCACACCCTCGCTGCGGATCCCGGCGACCTCGGTCGCAAGGGCCCGGGTCACTCCCGGGTCGATGCCGTACTCGCGCTCGCCCATGAGCGCCTCGCCCGAGAGCTTCAGCAGGACGCTGCGAAACACCGGCGCGTGCTGCCTCGTACTGGTCTCGGTCTCAGGCTGGGCGCTCATCCCGCAAGGGAGAAGCGCTGGAACTCGAGCACCTCGGCTCCGGCGCCCTCGAGGACCTTGCCGACGGTGAGCGAGCCGTCGTGAATCCACGGCTGGTCGGCGAGCACGCCCCCGCGCTCGGCGAAGAAGCGCTTGTCGAGCATCCCGGTCACGATCTTCTCACGCGCCTGTTCGGGCTTCGACTGCACCTCGTCGGAGTTGAGGTAGATCTCACGCTCCGCCGCAACGAGGTCCTCGGGGACGTCCTCCCGACCGACCCACTGCGGGGCCGACCACGAGATGTGCATCGCGAGGTTGCGCGCCAGCTCGTCGTCGCCGCCCTTCAGCTGCACGAGCACGCCAAGCTTGTTCGCCGGCGGATGGACGTACGCAGCCACGCGGCCGCCGTTGACGGCCTCGAAACGGGCGGCTCCGGCGATTGCGATGTTCTCGCCGAGCTTGCCGGAGAGCTCCGTGCGCTCCTGGTCGAGCTGCGCAATGGCGTCAATTCCCTCGGCCTCGACGAGGTCCAGCGCCTTCTGGCCGAACGCCTGGAACTCCTCGTTCTTAGAGACGGGCTCGGTCTCGCAGCCGACGGCGACCATCGCGCCGCGGGAGCGGTCGTCCGCAAGGCGGTACCCGACCAGGCCCTCGGTCGTGTCCCGATCGGCGCGCTTCGCAGCGTTCGCCATGCCCTTCTCGCGGAGGAGGACGACGGCCGCCTCCATGTCGCCGTTCGTGTCCTGCAGTGCGCGCTTGCAGTCCATCATCCCTGCGCCGGTCTGCTCACGAAGCTCGCGGACGAGCTGGGCTGAGATCTCGGCTGCCATCAAGCATCCCCTCCCTCAGGTGCGGCTGGAGTTGCTTCTGCGCCCTCGGTGCTTTCCTCTGCCGGAGGTGCGATCTCAGCCTCGACGGGCGGCTCGACCTGCTCGGCTGTGGCTTCCGGTGCGCTCTCTGCGGGTGTTTCCGCGGGAGCCTCGGCCTGTGCCTCCGCTTGCTGCTGGAGCTCCTGCGCCGAAACCTTCTGCTTGCCGTTCGAAACGGCCTCGGCGAGTGCGTGGATGACGAGGTTGCACGAGCGAATCGCGTCGTCGTTCCCGGGGATCACGTAGTCGGCCTCGTCGGGGTCGCAGTTCGTGTCGACGAGCGCGACGACCGGAATCCCGAGCCGCCGCGCCTCGCGCACGGCGAGCGCCTCTTTCTTCAGGTCGACGATCACGACCGCGTCGGGCTGGCGCCGCATGTCGGCCACGCCGCCGAGGTTCTGCTCGAGCTTCTCGAGCTCACCCGACATTGAGATCCGCTCCTTCGCCGGCAGGAGCTCGAGCTGGCCCTCGTCGCGCAGGCGGCGCATGTCGTGCAGGCGGTCGATGCGGTCGGCCATCGTGCGCCAGTTCGTCAGGAGCCCGCCGAGCCAGCGATGGTTGACGTACGGCATGTCGACGCGCCTCGCCTCGCTCTCGACGGCGTCCTGCGCCTGCTTCTTCGTGCCAACGAAGAGGACGGTGCCGCCTCGCTCGGCGACGTTGCGGAGGAACTGCTGCGCCTCGTCGAGACGCTCCGACGTCTGCGTGAGATCGATGATGTAGATGCCGCCGCGCTCGGCGAAGATGAAGCGGCGCATCTTCGGGTTCCAGCGCCGCGTCTGGTGACCGAAGTGGACTCCGGCCTCCAGCAGCTCACGCATGGAGACCGCGCCAGTCGAAACTGCCATGGGAGAACTCCTTCCGATTCGTTTGTGTCGAGCGCCGGCGGAAGTCGAGGCGCACCTCCGGCAACGAGAGGCACGCGCGCCACGGCTGGGCCGCCGGGGAGTAGGAACAGAGGCTCGGAAAGGTTAGCTGGCGCGCGCCTGTTCCAGGGCAGCGGCGAGGTCTGACGGCAGCGGCGACGTCACGTCGACCGCGGCCCCCGTGACCGGGTGATCGAAGGCGAGCCGCGTCGCGTGGAGGAACTGCCGCTCGAGCCCGAGATCGCCCGCGACGCCGTAGAGCGGGTCACCGGAGACCGGGAGATCGATAGCGGCAAGGTGCACGCGGATCTGGTGGGTGCGGCCCGTTTCGAGGCGGATACGCAGAAGCGTGTGCCGTGGCAGGAGCTCCTCGACCTCGAAGTGCGTCATGGCGGCGCGCGGCGTGGCCGTGTCGAGCGAGTGGCGGAGCCGGTCATGGCGGTCGCGGCCCATCGGCGCGTCGATCGTCCCGCGCCGCGATCGAGGCTTTCCTACGACGAGCGCCAGGTACTCGCGGGTCAGGGCCCGTCGTCGCACCAGCCGCTGCAGCCGCTCGTAGGTCTGGTGCGAGCGCGCAACGACGAGCAGTCCCGACGTGTCTCGGTCGAGGCGGTGGACGATCCCGGGGCGGTCCTCCTCCCCACCTGCCGCCCCCGCGGCCGCGAGCGCGTGCGCAAGCGTGCCGCCGGTGCGTCCAGGTGCGGGATGGACCACGACCCCGGCGGGCTTGTCCACGACGAGGAGGTGGTCGTCCGCGTAGGCGATCGAGAGCTCGGGTGCCGCAACCTCCGGCGCCGCAGCGGCCGGCTCCGGCGCCTCGATCGCGACCTCCTCCCCGCCCGCGAGCTTGTGGCTCTTCCCGCGCGAATGTCCGTCCACGAGAACGGCGCCGGCTTCGAGCAGTCGCTCGGCAGCGGCCCGTGAGCCCACGTCGGGCAACCCCGCGAGATAGCGATCGAGTCGCTCCCCTGCGTTCTCGGGCGGGACGACGAGCCGCTTCAGCGCTTCGCCGAGTGCGGCTCTCGCTCGGCAAGGAGGAGCGCTGCCAGCAAGATCCCGACCCCGATCACGATGAAGCTGTCGGCGAGGTTGAACGCCGGCCAGTAGCGGAAGTCGAGGAAGTCGGTGACGAAGCCGAGCCGGACACGGTCGGCGAGGTTCGAGACGCTGCCGCCGATCACGAGGCCCAGGGCGACGGGCAGGACAGGATGCCGGGCGCCGGAGCGGGCGAAGTAGGCGAGCATCCAGCCGACCGCGATGGTCGTGACGACGATGACGGCAGCAGTCGCGTTCGAGAAGAGGCCGAAGGCGATGCCGGAGTTCTGGACGTGTCTGATCGAGAACGGGCCGACGACGTGAAGCGCCTCGCCGAGGCTCAGATTGCTGGCGACCACGTGTTTCGTCACCTGGTCCGCGACGACGGCCGCGAGCACGATCGCGCCGAGCGACAGCCACTGCACCGGCGTGGCCGCGAACGATCGAGTGGCGCGGGAGAGTGGCGTCAACGCATCCGTGGCGGAGCCGACTCGCACCTCCAACTGCTGCAGAGGCTCGCTCACCCTTCGGCTTTCCGCTTGCAGTCGATGCAGAGAGCGGCCCACGGCGTTGCTTCCAGCCGCTCATGTCGGATCTGCTCTCCGCAGCTCGCGCACGTGCCGTATGTGCCCTCGTCGATGCGCTTCAACGCTGCATCGATCGCAGCGAGCACCTGGCCCGAGTTCTCGCCCAGCGTGTAGTCGATCTCGCGGCCCAGGGTGGCGGTCGCCGTCTCGGCGAGGTGGTTGTCGCTCGAAGCAGAGGTCTCCTCGACCTCCTCGTCGAGCGAACCGCGATGCTCGTCGCGGAGCGTTGCCAGTGCATGCTCGACGCGGCGGCGCTCGTCGAGAAGCGCGTCACGGAAGCGCTCGGTGTCGATGCTCGTCACCGCCTCTCCTTTCTCCCCCGGTCTGCGTTCGTAGCCGAGTTGAGGCGCCGCTCGATGAGCGCCGGGCCGACCCCTCTCAGCTCGACGATCTTCTCCCGGCCGCCGTGACCCGAAACGAGCGTCAGGGCCGTGCGCGGGAGGGCGAGTGTCTCGGCGAGGAGGCGGAGGACGGCTTCGTTGGCGCGGCCGCGCTCGGGCGCCTCGGTGACGCGCACCTTCCACGCGTCGCCGTGCCGCCCAACCAGCGCTGTTCTGCCGGCCCCAGGGCTGACACGCACGCGCAGTCGCGTCGTCTCCGCCTTCATGGGCTCAGTCTACGTCCGGCCGCTACCGCGGCCGACCATTCAGGCTGCGTCCGCGTCCGGGAGTCCGTACCAGCTGCGTTCGTCCGTGATTTCCGTGTCCTCAGTCGGCTCGACTTGCGCGGCTGCGCTCCCAGGCTCGGGCTCGTCGAATGCAGCGAGGGCCTCGACGAGTTGCGCCCGCACACGCCGAGACTCGTGGGTGAGCCGCTCGTTCTCGGCGTGCGCGCGCCGCTGGATCTCCCGCGCTTCCGCGTGAGCGTTGCCGAGGATCAGCTCGGCCTCCTGCCGCGCCTGGTCTCTCATCTGGGCCGACGCCTGTTCGGCGGAGACGAGAGTCGTCCGCAGGAGCGTCTCGAGCTCGCGGAAGCGCGTGAGGTCGGACTCGAGCTGCTCGACCTTGTCGGAGAGGTCTGCGCGCTCACGCCAGACGTCTTCGAAGCTCGCGGCGATGTCTTCGAGCAGCTTGTCGGTCGCCGCGATCTTGTAGCCGCGGAAGTTCGTGCGGGGCGGCGTCATATGTCTGAT
>DASSLB010000121.1:0-7147 GCA_035689945.1 Gaiellaceae bacterium
CCGCTCCGAAGTCCAGATCGGCGGCGAGAACGCCTATCCGCCCGCTGCGGCCTTCCTGATCAACTCGAACGCCACGGGCCTGCCGACACTGACCAACACGTACACCGTGGATACGGCCACGGGGAACGTCGTGATCCACGAGACGGATCCGCTCGTCAAGTGTCCCACCGCGACGTACCCGCCGACGACGTCGTCGTGCTCCAGCTTCGTTTCCACCGGCGTGACCGACAACCGCACGATCACGCAGGACCACGACGGCCACGTCAGCTGGATCTCCGACACGCTTACGAGCACGGACGGCGCGTCGCATCCCGTCGACCTTCTCTGGAACAACAGCCAGCGCTTCTGGGGGCCGAGCGGCGACTCTGGGCAGCTCGAATACGAGTTCCCCGGCCAGAGCAGCTTTGCGAAACACGTGAAAGGCGACGCAATCTCGCTGCCCACCGCGGCTGCGCCGGGCACGATCCGGATCCGGATGGCAGGTGCAGCCGATGGCGACGTGTCGACCGGTCAAGGCGCGATCGTCTACGACCGCCCGGCGACCAGCGCGGAATTCACCTCGATCACGAACCTTTCCAGCGACTTCACGCTGCACCAGGCTGTGACGGTGCCCGCGGGTGGTTCCACGAGGTTGCGGTTCGCCTACGTCCAGGACTACCTCGCGGCCAACGTCGCCAAGCTCGCGCAGACAGCGAGTAGGGCGTTCCTCAACACGATCGCCGTCTCCAGGTCGGGCAAAGGCAAGGGGAGGATCATGAGCTCACCCGGTGGCATCTTCTGCGGCAAGGTCTGCTCGCACGGCTACGGCTACGGCACGCGGGTGACGCTGAAGGCGAAGCCGGCCAAAGGCTCGCGGCTGGCGGGCTGGTCGGGCGCATGCAAGGGCGCACGCAAGTGCACGATCTCGGTCACCGCCAACACCACGGTCGGCGCCAGGTTCGTCCTGCGCCCGTGCGTCGCGCCTAACGTCGTCGGCAAGTCGCTGCAGGCGGCAAAGCTCGTGATCAGAAAGCGGTTCTGCTCGGTCGGGAAGGTGGCGACCGCGCCGTCGACACTCCAGAAGGGGCGCGTCATTTCCCAGCGCCCCAGGCGCGGCACGGCGCTGAAGCAGAACGCGAAGGTCAGCCTCGTCGTCAGCGAGGGCTAGCGCCGACACTCCGACGCTGCCAGGATGCGGCCATGGCCTTATGCGGTTCCTGCGGCCAGGAAAACCCGGACATCGCCCGCTTCTGCCTCGCATGCGGGGCTCCGCTCGACGCGGAGACGCCGCATCGCGAGGAGCGACGCATCGTCAGCGTGGTCTTCGTCGACCTCGTCGGCTTCACGTCGCGGTCGGAGCAACTCGACCCCGAGGACGTCCGCGCGATCCTCACCCCGTACCACGGGACGGTGCGCGACGAACTCGAGTCGTTCGGCGGTGTCGTGGAGAAGTTCGTCGGTGACGCGGTCATGGCCGTGTTCGGGGCGCCCACGTCCCACGGCGACGATCCGGAGCGCGCCGTGCGGGCGGCGCTTGCGGTCCGCGACGCGGTCGCGGTGCTCAACGAGGAGCAGCCCGAGCTCGAGCTCCGCATCCGCGGCGCCGTGAACACCGGCGAGGCGGTCGTGACGCTCTCTGCCCGGCCAGCGTTCGGCGAGGCAATGGTTGCCGGCGATGTGGTGAACACCGCCTCGCGCCTGCAGCAGCACGCGCCGGTGGGCGAGATCATCGTCGGCGAGGAGACGTACAGAGCGACCCGGAGCGCGATCGAGTACCAGGCGGTCGAGGCGGTGACCGCGAAAGGCAAGACGGCGCCGATCAAGGCCTGGCGCGCGGTTGCGACGACCACGGCGGGCGGCGAGCGAGACCTCTCGAGCACCCCGTTCGTCGGGCGTGACCGGGAGGTCGGACTTCTCGACGCGACGTGGGAGCGCGTCGAGCTCGAACGCCGCCCGCACCTCATCACGGTGCTCGGACCACCGGGAGTCGGTAAGTCGCGGCTCACGGCGGAGTTCACCGCACGCGTCGCGGCCCGCGGCGGGCGCGTCGTCCGCGGTCGCTGTCTGCCGTACCGCGAACGCAGCGCCTACGGCGCGTTCGCGATGCAGATCAAGGAGCTCGCCGCGATCTTCGACAGCGACGACGTCGCGGTGGCAACGGGAAAGCTGCGCACCCTCGTGGAGCGGCTCGTCGGCAAGGAGGAAGCCGAGGCCGTCGCGGGACACATCGCCATTCTGCTCGGGTTGGAGACGAAAGCAACCGCTCCCGATCGCGACAGCCTCTTCCAGTCCGTGCGTGTCCTCATCGAGGCGGGGGCGCGAGACGAGGCGACGGCGTTCGTCTTCGAGGACATCCACTGGGCCGACCCGGCCCTGCTCGACCTGATCGAGCTCCTCGCCGCGCGTCTCCACGACCTGCCCGTCCTGCTCCTCACGCTCGCCCGGCCGGAGCTGCTCGACATGCGCCCCGCCTGGGGCGGCGGGCTCGTCGCCTACAACGCGCTGCCGCTGGAGCCGCTCGGCGGCTCCGACGCGGCGCAACTCGCGCTGCACCTCCTCGGCGCCGACGCCAAGGCGACGCAGGTGGCAGAGGCGGCGGAGGGAAACCCGCTCTTCATCGAGCAACTGGCGGCCGTCCTGAGCGAGCGCGGCTCCGAAGCGACGGAGAGCCTGCCGACGACGATCCGAGAACTAGTCTCGGCCCGCCTCGACTCGCTGCCCACCGAGGAGCGCGACGTGATCCTGGACGCTTCGATTTGCGGCCGGAGCTTCTGGATGGGAGCGCTCGTCCGAATAGCTCGCGACCCCGAGGGCCTCCGAGACGCGCTCGCCGCCCTCGAGCGGCGGGACCTCGTTCGCCGGGACACCGTGTCGAGGATCGAGGGAGACGAACAGTGGTCGTTCAAGCACGTCCTCATTCGGGACGTCGCCTACGACCTCCAGCCGCGCGCGCGTCGCCGCGACGGACACCGACACGTGGCCGAGTTCATCGAAGACTCAACGCCCGAGGTCGGCGAGGCCGGCGCGGCGCTTGCACGCCACTGGCGCGGCGCCGGCGAGCTCGAGCACGCGGTGAAGCACTTTGTCACCGCCGCTGAGGAGGCCGAGCGCGGCTGGGCGAAGCAGCTCGCCGTCAGCCTCTACAAGGAGGCACTCGAGATGACCCTCCCGGAAGACCTCGATCGCGCCCGCTTCCTCCGCGGGAGGCTTGCCGTCGCACAGATGGCGTTGTTCCACCTGGGCGACGTGCCCGTGCTCGGGGTCAGCGGCGAGGAGGGCTAGACCGGCGGGAAGTCGGCAGGCGTGACGTCACCGGCGATCTCGCGGAGGAAGGCGATCTTGTGCCGGCCGAGCCTCGTCGAGTGTTCGCGCACCATCTCCTCGTTCGGCGCCGTGTAGACGCAATACGTGTTCACGAGCCCGTTGTCGTCGACGACGACGTGACTGTGCTCCCACACGATTTCCGGGAACTCGCCCTCGACGAGCTCGCGTGAGCGGCGGCCGATCGGAGGCATATTCGCCTCGTCTACTTCGAACTCGCGGAGTATCAGGTATCTGGGCATGGCCGCGAGTCTAGCGTTGGCCGTCGGTTCGCAAAAGGACGCGGAGCTTAGATCGGAACACGTCCATGTCCGCGCGCCTCCAGTCGCCGTGCGTTTGGTGCGCCCAGGGCGCGTACAGCTCACGGTGATACGGGCTCGAAAGGCTCTCGCTGTGCCCGATCACATTGCGGATCCTGATCCGGAACCGGCCGACGAGCCACGCGGCGAGCGCGAGCGAAGACCTGAGCTGCGCGCGGTCGCGGAGGATCTCGCCGTCGGACGTGCCGACGTTCTCGATCCCGATCGCGACGTAGTTGAGCCCGACGGTGTGCCTGCACATGACGGTCAAGTGGACGAGTTGGTAGATCGTCCCGTCCCGATCGACGATGAAGTGCGCGCAGTCCCCGGGCAGCCCGCCGAGCTCGCCGTCCGGGGTGTTCGCGGCGAACGCGTTCCACGCACTGGAGAAGCTGTCGCTGCCGGTGAAGTGCTCGACGATCACCTTCGGCTGAAGGCGCCACGAGTGGATGCCGTAGTGCCGTTCGGCGTACGCGGCCATCTCGGCCTTCCGCTGCGGCCCGTACGGGATCGGCTTCCAGACGATGTGGGGTTTCGGCGCGATCGCGAGCGAAACCGCCAGGGCGACGGCGGCGAGCACGGCTCAGCAGGCTAGCCGGTAGATCCGCTCGCCGAGGTCGACGGCACCGAAGCGCTCGAGGAACGCCTTCGCGTACGGACGCCCCGGCTCGGACAGCAGGACTTCCCCGCCCAGCCGGGGGAGCAGCTCAGCGAGCTGCTCGGCGTTGCGTGCCTCGTAGAGGAGGTCGGCGCCGAGGACGAGATCCCACGGCGCTGCGCGCAGCAGTGGCTCCGGTTCGCTCCAGCGCACCTGGGCAACACGGAGGAAGAGGCCGTTGCGCACGGCGTTCTGTCGGAGCAGCTCGATCGCGTCCTCCGCCCAATCCGTCGCGAGCACCTCCGCGCCGCGCATCGCCGCGGCCAACGAAGGCAACGCAAGCCCGCAGCCGAGCTCGAGCACCCGGCGCCCATCCAGCTCGAGCCCCGCGACGTGGCGCGCGAGCGCGAGGCCGCTCGGCCAGAGCTCGGCCCAGTACGGCAGGAACTCCTCCTCGTCGAACGACGCCTCGTCGATCAGCTCCTCTGCGCTCGGCGGCCGCAGGATCGACAGCCGCAGGCCGGCGCCGAGCTCGACCTCCTCTTCGACTAGTCCGTCGATGGAAGGGCGGCGAACAGGTCGACCGGGACGCCGTCGGGATCGGCGAGCTGCGCGTAACGCTGGCCCCAGAACGCGTCCCACGGCTCCTTCTCGCCGTCGAACCCGGCACCGACGACGCGAGCGTACATCTCGTCGACCTCCTCGGGGCTGCTGCATTCGAAGGCGAGCGCAAGCTGGTTTCCCGCGGTCCGCGTCCACTCGGGGCGGAAGCTGCGGATGACGTCCTCGCTGTCGAGCATGAGGCGCACGCCGTTCGGAAGGGCCGCCTCGACGTGGCCGTTGCCCTCGGGAAACTCGATCCCCAGCTGACCATAGAACGCCACGGAGCGCTTCATGTCGGAGCAGACGATCCCGATCGCACTCAGCTGCGGCACAGGGCGGAAGCTAACGGTTAGCGTCGAAGCCATGCGCAAGAGGCGGCTTGGCTCGAGCGATCTGATGGTCTCGGAGATCTCGCTCGGCTCCTGGCTCACGTACGGCGGGGGCGTCGGCCGCGAGCAGGCCGAGGCGTGCGTGGCGAAGGCTTTCGAGCTCGGGATCGACCTCATCGACACGGCGAACGTGTACTCGCGTGGCAAGGCCGAGGAGTTTCTCGGCGAGGTTCTCGTCGGTCGGCCCCGTGACTCGTACGTCCTCGCGACCAAGCTCTTCTGGCCGATGCCCGGCGGGGGCAGGGGTCTCGCACGGGAGCAGGTCTTCACGCAGCTCGACGCCTCGCTCCGGCGCCTCCGCACCGACCACGTCGACCTGTACCAGTGCCACCGCTACGACTGGGACACGCCGCTCGAGGAGACGATGGAGGCGCTGACGGAGGTCGTCCGGCAGGGCAAGGTGCGCTATCTCGGCTTCAGCGAGTGGCCGGAGGAGAAGGTCCGCGAGGCGCAGGCGATGCACGGGGTCGAGCACTTCGTCTCGAGCCAGCCGCAGTACTCGCTGATCTGGCGCGGCCCCGAGCGCGACGTGATCCCGGCGTCTCGCGAGCTCGGCATCTCGCAGATCGTCTGGTCGCCGCTCGGACAGGGCGTGCTGACAGGGAAGTACAAGCCGGGGGAGCGGCTGCCCGAGGGCACTCGCGCCACCTCCGACGCGATGGGTGGCTTCATGGAGCGCGCCCTCGATCAGCGACTGCTGGAACGTGTGCAGCGGCTGCGTCCCGTCGCCGACGAGCTCGGATTGTCGATGGCGCAGCTCGCGCTCGCGTGGGTCCTGCGCGAGGAGAACGTCGCCTCCGCGATCATCGGCGCGTCGCGTCCGGAGCAGGTCGAGGACAACGCTGCCGCTTCGGGTGTCGAGCTCGACGCCGCGACACTCGAGCGGATCGACGAGATCCTGGGCGACAGCGTCTCCTGGGAGGGACCCGCCAGCTAGCCGGCGTCGCCGTTGCGCGCGGCGAGAACCGAGTCCGCGAGCCCGTACTCGACGGCCTCCTCAGGTGCGAGAAAGCGGTCCCGGTCGATGTCGCGCTCTACCTGCTCGACGTCCCGGCCGGAGTGATGGGCGATCACCTCCGCGTAACGACGAGTGAGCGAGAGGATCTCGCGCGCGGCGATCTGGATGTCGGCAGGCGTGCCGCGGAATCCTCCCGAGCCCTGGTGGATCATCACTTTCGAGTTCGGCAGGACGAAGCGCTTGCCGGCCGCGCCGCCGGCGAGGAGCAGGGCGCCCATCGACATCGCCATGCCGATGCAGTACGTCTGCACGTCCGGCTTCACGAACTGCATCGCGTCGTACATCGCCATTCCGGCGTAGACGTCCCCTCCCGGGGAGTTGATGTAGAAGCGGATATCGGTGTCCGGATCCTCGGCCTCGAGGAAGAGGAGCTGGGCCACGACGAGATTGGCGGCCGACGCCTCCACCTCGGTGCCGAGGAAGACGATCCGCTCCCGCAAGAGCCGCGAGAAGATGTCGAACGACCGCTCGAAGCGGCCGTCGGACTCGACCACCATTGGCACGAGGTGGTTCGATACGCTACTCATCGGTTGCACATTAATCCGCAACTAGGAGGTTGCGCAAATGGAGGTCGAGCGGGAGATCGTCGTGCCGGAGCCGCCCGACGAGGTCTGGGAGGCGCTGACCGAGCCGGAGCGGCTCGAGGAATGGTTCGCAACAGAGGTCGAGCTCGACGCGCGGCCCGGAGGCGAAGGCATCTTCCGGTGGGGCGACGGAGACGAGCGGCATGCAGTTGTCCGCGAGGCCGAAGAGGCGGAGCGGCTCGTCCTCGACTGGGACGACGGCGGAAGCGTCTCGATCGAGCTCGAGACGGCGACGGACGGGACGCGAGTTCGAGTCGTGGAGACCTCACCGGAGTTCGCCCCTGCTCTCGAGCTGCGCGCCTTCGCGTGGACGGCACTGGCGGCGTAGACCGCGTTTTCGCCGCACTCGGCGACCC
>DASSLB010000122.1:0-12525 GCA_035689945.1 Gaiellaceae bacterium
GGCGGCCCGGTTGCGTTACATCGACGCACTGCTCCGCACGCTCCGCGAAGCCGGGTTCACCCCGGAGCAGGCCTACCACGCATATCACGCGATCGACGGCCACACCGTCGGCTTCACGATGTGGGAGCTCGGACACACGTCACCGTGGACCGACGCCGCGGTCGAGACGGCGATGCGCCTGATCGAGAGCGGCGACTTCCCGTACCTGCTCGAGCACGGCCAGCAGCACGAGCTCGACCACGACGTGAGCGGCTTCGAGTTCGGGCTCGATCTGGTCTTCGACGGATTGCGTGATCTGCTCGAAACGGGCTAGGTGAACCGGATCACGCTGCGGATGCCGTCCTGCGCTTCCATCAGGGCGAAGCCCTCGTTCACCTCGTCGAGGCTCAGCGTGTGGGAAACGAACGGCGCGACGTCGATGTCTCCGGCGAGAGCGCGCTCGACCAGCGGCGGAACCTGATCGCGTCCCTTCACGCCTCCGAACGACGATCCGCAGACGCGGCGGCCGGTGATCAGGAACCGCGGAACGATGTCGAGCGTCTCGCCCTTGCCCGCGACGCCCGCGACGGTGCACAAGCCCCAGCCCATCCGCGCCGACTCGACCGCCTGGCGCATCACGGCGACATTACCGGTCGCCTCGAACGTGTAGTCGGCGCCGAACCCGTCTGTCATCTCGACGATGCGCTCGACAATCTCCGGCCCGCCGATCATCGTGTCGGTCGCTCCCTGCCCGCGCGCGAGAGTGAGGCGCTCCTCCGAGAGGTCTACCACGACGATCCGCTCGGCACCTTGCAGGCGGCAGCCGGCGACGGCGCCGAGACCGACCATGCCCGCGCCGAAGACGACGCAGGTGGTTCCTGCCTCGACCTTTGCGGTGAACATCGCCGCGCCCAATCCTGTCGAGAGACCACACGCAAAGAGGCACGCGTGCTCGAACGGCGCGTCGAAACTGACCTTCGCGAGCGCGATCTCCGGCATCACCGTGTACTCCGCGAACGTCGAAGTACCCATGAAGTGGCGAAGCGGCTCGCCGTCCCGCTCGAGCCGCGTGGTTCCGTCGGGCAGGAACCCGTTGTTCTGCTGCTCGCGGATCGCGAGGCACAGGTTCGTCCTCGTGCTCTGACAGTGGACGCATTCACGGCACTGCGGCGAGAACAGCGTGACTACGTGATCGCCGGGAGCCACCGAGGTCACGCCCTCCCCCACCCGCTCGACGATGCCCGCGCCTTCGTGGCCGAGCACGGTCGGGGAGTAGCCCGACGGATCCGCACCCGACGCGGTGTACAGGTCGGTGTGGCAGACGCCGCATGCCGCGAGCCGGACGAGGACTTCGCCCGCGCGCGGCTCCTGCAAGTCGACGTCCTGCACGACGAGCGGCTTCGCGAACTCCTCGAGTACGGCGGCACGCATCCTCATGCGTGCACACCGTAAACGAGTCCGGAGCAGGTGCAGTTCCCGTGGAGCGCTAGTCGATGTGGCGCGCGTTGAGGATCTTCCGCACCAGGTCGATCCGCTGATGCAGGTCCCGGCGCGCGACCGAGACCTCCTGCTCGCGCTCGCGGGTCGTGCCCGACTCGAACCCGAAGTCCATCTGGTGATGAAGGCGGTCGCGCTCCGCGGACAGTCTCTCCTCCTCGGCCTCGAGGACGGCTAGTTCCTTGCGGAGATCGTTGAGGCTCGATTCGTCCATTCCGCCTTTATCGGCACAAGGCCCGCGGAGCCAAGCGTCGGTCGTAGTGCGAACTACTGCGGTTCGGCGGCGTCCGGTCTTGGCTCTCGCCTAGCGAGCACGCGCCGGGACGCGTATGCGAGCGCCACAACCGCCACGATGATCCCGGCCACCCCGGCGAGTTGTGGCCCGGACAGGCTCTTCGAGTGCTCCGCCTGAACCCAGTGGGGACCGCCCCATGAAAGGTCGTACGGATAGTGATGAACCGCATGCGCCCACAGAGTCCAGGCGATCCAGCGGCTCGTGCCGTAAAAGAACGCCGCGCGATACACGACGAGGAGCGCGGTGACGGGGAGGTACCTGTTCGCCCTGCTCCAGAACTGGTCGGCCGTGAAGACATGCTGCTCGAAATACGAACGCGTGAGAACACGCCAGCTGAAGATCCCGTACACGATCCAGACCGCATCCCAGACGCCGCCCAGCCCGCTGAAGTAGGCCGCCGCATCCGTCATTCGCCCGGTCTGGCCCGCGTACGCCCACGCGCCGAAGTGGATGTGGATCGTCCACGGGAAGAACAGCATCGTCCCGACCGTGTCGCCGGTGTCGGTGATCGCGTGCGCCCACTGGCCGATCAGGAAGCTGATCGCCCACGTCTTGCTACCCAGCAGACGCCAGAAGATGAACGCGATCACCACGCCGTAGAGCAACGAGTGCGTGAAGCCGACCCCCGGCCAGCCGCGATGGAACTGCACCGGATCGGAGGCCTTCAAGTCCCAGCCGCCGATGTGGATGCCGTACACGAACCACTTGCTCATGATGTCCGGCGCGTACGAGCCGAGCAGCAGCGGCACGAACGCGATCTTCAGCTTCGAATGCCGCTGGATCGCGTAGGGCTCGAGATCGTGTGCAGCCCAGCTCAGAAGAGCCTCCGCACGCCGGCCGGGACGAGCCAGGCAACGAGCAGCAAATAGGCGGTGCCGACGAAGACGGAGAGCAGGAAGTCGGTGTAGAAGACGCCGATCGCGACGTAGACGGCGGCGGCGATCACATAGCCGGCGAAGACCGCGAGCTGGCGCTTCGAGGGTCGTTCGCGGACGAATTCCGGCGCACGCAGACGCGAGACCCCGTGTTGCGGCGTGCCGCTCATCGTCGCGCAGTATCGCGGCTTGCTCCGACGGCGCTGGCGACGAAGCGAACGTCGGCGGTAGATCAGGACCGAGAGGGCGAGCCCCAGAGCGAGCACAGCTGCGGCGACCCGAACATCCCACGGCGACGTCGTTAAGGGCAAGATGAGCCGATGAACAGAGCCGAGTTGCAGGCGGTGCAAGCGCCGCTCAAGGAGCACTACCGCGAGGAGCCCGGAGCCGCGCTTGTCACGCTCCGCGCCGACGGCAAGCTCGACGAGGAGCAGATCGCCTGCTCGGTCGCGACCGGCCGTGCTCTCGTCGAGGCGGGTCTCCACCCCGCGACCGGCGGGACCGGCGCGCTCGCCTGCTCCGGCGACATGCTGCTCGAGGCGCTCGTCGCCTGCGCGGGCGTGACGCTCCGCTCGGTCGCGACGTCGATGGAGCTCGACGTCGCCGGCAGCGTCCACGCCGAGGGCGATCTCGACTTCCGCGGCACGCTCGGCGTCGACCGCGAGGCGCCGGTGGGGTTCACCACGATCCGCCTTCGCTTCGAGCTTGCCTCGGACGAGCCGGAGGAGAAGGTCGCGAAGCTCATCGAGCTGACCGAGCGCTACTGCGTCGTGGCCCAGACGCTCGCCGGCGGAGTCCCGCTCGAGATGTCTTACTCGATCACGTAGGCCATCAGGATCGCGTCGACGAACTCGCCGCCGCGGCGGTAGTGCCCCTTGCGGAAGCCCTCGCGCTCGAACCCGAAAGCCTCGTAGAGGGCGATCGCGGCCTCGTTCCAGGGAAAGACGTGCAGCTCGAGCTTGCGGATGCCGGCCTCGCGCGCCCAGTCGACCGCGGCCTGGAGAAGCGCAGACCCCACTCCCTGCCTGCGCGCGTCGAGCGCGACCATGAGACCGACGTCAGCGACATGCGTGCTCGCCGGATGTGGGTCACGCCCGACCGAGAGCCTGCCGACGAGCGCCCCGTCCTCGCGCTCCGCGACCAAGACTGCAGCGTGCGGGTAGCGCCGCAGCGCCTTCAGGAAGCGGCGCTCGTCGCCTGCGCTCCGCCACTCGCCGGCGACGCTGATCAGCCAGCCCTCCGGCTCCGCGCTCACCGCGTCGGCGAGCCGCGTCAGCTGCTCGGCGTCCGAGGGGTCGGCGGGACGGATCACGAAGCCCATCACTCGACAACTCCTTCCGCTCGCTGCGTTCCGGCAGAGCCGGAACGCAGCGCCAAGGGCAACCTCTCGGTTCCCCCGTGTCCCCCTCCCCGATGGTCGCTCACTCGACCACCTGGGCAGCCCCGCCGCGCCGCGGGTCTCCTGCCGCGGCGAGCGAGCCGTCCTCGCGGATCTCGACCGCTGACACGCCACCGAAGAAGAGGTTGCGCTCCCGCCAGCGGACAACCGGGAAGCCCGCCGCCTCGAGCTCGCCCCCTGCGTCCGCATCCTCGCAGTGCACGATCCCCGCCTCGACGTGCATCCGCGGCGCCTCGACGGCGTCGGTCACCCCGAGCCCGCGTCCTGCGACGTTCACGACCACCTGGAAGATCGCTCCGTGCAGCCGGCGGCTGCCCGCGGAGCCGAGGACAAGCCGCGGCCTGCCGTCCTGCAGCAGAACCGACGGCGCCATCAGCGACATCAGCCGCTCGCCCGGCTGCGCCTCGCCCGTGAGATGGCTCTCGCCGAGCATGTTGTTGAGATGGATCCCGGTGCCGGGAGCGACGATGCCGCTCGACGAGCCGAGCGAGCAAGAAAGGGAAGCGGCGCTGCCCTCACCGTCGACGACGCTGATGTGCGTCGTCCCTCCGACGGCTTCGTCCTGCGCAGCCTCCTGTGCCGCCAGCGCCCCCGCGACGGCGACCAGCGTCGGCTCGGCGTCGCCGAGCGCCTCCAGGCCGACCGCAAGCAGGCGGCCGCCGCTCGAGGGCGGGGGATTCGTCAGGAGCCGGCCGCCGCGGTAGCCGACCGCGAGCGGGTCACGCTCGATCACGCGGTAGCCGGCGAGATCCTCGAGCGTGATCGGCACGTGCGCGGCGATCCGCTCCGCGATTTCGCCGTGGTACAGGCACTCCGGCCCCTCCGCAGCGACCCGGTCGAGCGTCTCGGCGAGCTCGGGCATCGCGAAGCGCTCCCCCACCGCGAGCGCGCGACCCGGGCCGTACAGGGCATCTCCTTCCGGCGAGTGGCGCAGCAGCGAGTCGAGGATCTCGTGCAGGTACGCCCGCGGCTCGTCGAGGACGGCACCGTCGCGGGCAAGACGAGCAGCCGGCGCGAGCAGCTCCGACCACCGCATCGATCCCCAGCGACGATGAGCCTCCCACAGCCCGAGCCCCGTGCCCGGCACGGCAACCGACGCCGGACCGGTGTAGAAGATCTGCTGCGAGTCGCCGAAATCCACGACGAGCTCGAGGAGCTCGTCGGGTGGCTCCGGCCGCTGCGGCACCGCGACGAAGAAATCGAGGAGATGTGATCGGGCGTCGCCCGCGAGATGGACGAGGAGGAAGCCCCCGCCGCCGAGTCCGGTGAGCGGGCTCTCGCAGACCCATGAGACGGCCGCTGCGGCGATGCACGCGTCCACCGCGTTGCCGCCGGCGCGCAAGACGTCGGCTCCCGACTCGGCGGTGAGCGGATGACCGGCTGCTAACGCGCCCCTCATGGACCGAGCGTACGCTGCCGGAATGACCGACGCGTCCTTCGCGGCCGCCGAACGTGCGCCGTGGTGGTTCCGGCTGCCGGTCGCGCGCGAGGCGGTGCTCTGCACCGGCCTGGCGACGACCGTGGCCTCGCTGCTCGTGTGGCTCGGCCCGCCGGGCGGCGACCTGGCGGCACACGAGTACCAGCGGTCGCTCTTTCTCCTCCACGGCTTCACACTCTGGGACAACTTCTGGTACGCGGGCCGCTATGCGTTCGTCGGCTACAGCGTCCTGTACTACCCCCTCGCGGCGCTACTCGGAATCAAGCTGCTCGGCGTGATCACGGTGGCGGTGGCCGCCGGCGCGTTCGCGCTGGTCCTCAAGCGAGCGTGGGGCGACGCCGCCCGCTGGTCGGCGCGCTCCTTCGCGCTCGTCTGGCCGGGAGTGCTGGTCGCGGGCGAGTTCCCGTTTGCTCTCGGTGCCGCGCTCGCACTCCTGGCGCTGGTCTGTCTGCAAAGCGGCCGGCGCTGGACGGCGGCAGCACTCGTGGTCCTCGTGCTGGCAGCGAGCCCGGTCGCCTTCGTCCTCCTCGCAGTCGTCCTCGCAGGGATGGCCGTCGGTCGTCCGCATGTGCTCCGTGGGAAGGCGGTACTGGTGCTCGCGGTTGCGCTCACCACGGCGGTTCAGCTGCTTGTCATGCATTTGTTCCCGTCGGGGACGCTCGAGTTTCCCGGGATCGAGGCGTTGGAAGCAACGGCGTTCTCCGTCGGCCTGCTCGCGCTCGTGTGGCGGCTCGAGCGAGCCCGCGAACTGCGAGGCGTGCTGGTGGTCTATCTGCTCGCGGTCATCGCGGTGTACTCGATCCCGACGGGGCTCGGTCACGACATCACGCGGCTGCGTCAGTTCGCCTTGCCCGTCGCCCTGCTCGTCGTGGCGCTGCGGCGCTGGCGGCCACTGCCGCTCGCACTGGCTGCGGTCCTGCTCGCGGGAGCGTGGAACATCGTGCCCATGGCCGGAGGGTGGGCTCAGGCCGCGGCCGACCGCTCGTCGAGCCAGGCGGTGTGGACCGCTCCGGTCGAATACCTCAACTCACACCTGAGCACCGGCTATCGCGTGGAGGCCGTGGACACGAGCCAGCACTGGCCCTCGCTGTACCTCGCGCGTGCGGACATTCCCCTCGTGCGCGGCTGGTTCCGGCAGGACGATCGGCCCGTGGCCACGCTGCTCTACGGGCAATACACCGCGGCGCGATACATCGCCTGGCTTCATCGGCTCGGTGTGGAGTACGTCGTGCTGACGAACTCACCGTCGGACTACACCTCGCGCCACGAAGCGGCGCTCATCCGGCACGGCGACTCCGGGCTGAAGAAGGTCTTCGCGACGACAGAGGTCTCGATCTACGCCGTGCCGCATCCGCAGGCAATCGTCACGGGACCCGGCAGACCTGTTGTGCTCTCACTTCGTCAGTCGCGGCTCGCCCTTCGCGTCTCGCGCGGTGGGACGTACCGGATCGCCGTGCGCTGGTCGCCGTACTGGCACGCGTCCGCGGGCTGCCTCGCCAAAGCACCGGGCCGGATGCTCCGGCTGCGAACGTCGCGGGCGGCGACGGTGCGGATCGGGTTCGACATCGACACCCGCAGCCTGTTCGACGCCTTCGCGGGAACCTCGCCCAGATGTAGCTAGCTAGTAGGAGGGCTCGTCGAGCTCGCGAACGAGCTCGTCGAGCGGCTTGCGGTTAGCCCGCTCCGACCACTCCTCCGCGCTCCTCCCAGCCACGTCCCGCGGCCGCGCCGGATAGCCGAACGAGAGGATCGCGCGCACCTCGCCGCCGCAGATGGCCGCGGCAGCATCCGGATCGCGCACGCCGTTCGGGCAGGAGACCACTCCTTCGCCCCACGCCGCGAGCATCATGTTCTGGGCACAGCGGCCGGCGTCGAAGCTGCCTGCCTCCCCGACGATCGCGACGACGAGCGCGGCGCCGAGCAGGTTCTCCGGCGCGTAGACGGTCTCGGCCAGGCGGTTCTTCTCTGCGCCGGACACGACGGCGAACTCCCACCGCTGCCGGTTCTTCGAGCTGCCCGAGAGCCGGCCGGCGTCGAGGATCCGCCGGCGCACGTCGGCGGAGATCGGCGTATCCGCGTACGAGCGCTCGTCGCGCTTCGAGGCGATGGCGAGATACGGATCCATCGCCGCCCGGCCGCGTCAGCTGCGCATGAAGGGCGGGACGTCGAGGTCGCCGCCGTCGTCGCCGGGCGGCCGACGCTGCTCGGTGGTCGGCGTCCCGAAGTCGCCGCGAGACCGACGCCCCCGGCCGCCGAAGCCGGTCGCGACGACCGTCACCCACACCTGCCCGGTCAGCCGGTCGTCGACGGTCGCGCCGAAGATGATGTTCGTGTCGTCGGTCGCAGCGCCGCGAATCACCTCCGCTGCCTCGTTGACTTCCACGAGCGTCAGGTCGTCCCCGCCTGCGATCGAGAGGAGGATGCCGCGTGCGCCGGTGATCTCGGCGTCGATTAGCGGGGAGCGCAACGCTCGCTCGGCCGCTTCCCTCGCACGGCCGTCGCTTGATGAGGAGGAGAAGCCGATGCCCATCAGGGCCGTGTCCGAGTCGGACATGATCGTGCGCACGTCGGCAAAGTCGAGGTTGATCAGCCCGGGCATCGTGATCAGGTCGCAGATGCCCTGGACGCCCTGGCGCAGCACATCGTCGGCAACCTTGAAGGCGTCGAGCATCGACGTGGAGCGTTCGAGCACCTCGAGCAGCCGGTCGTTCGGGATCACGATCGTCGTGTCGCAGGCGAGGCGGAGATCGGCAACGCCCTTATCGGCCTGGCTGCGCCGCTTCGTCCCCTCGAAGCGGAACGGCATCGTGACGATTCCGACGGTGAGCGCGCCGAGCTCGCGCGCGATCCGCGCGACGATCGGCGCGGCGCCGGAGCCAGTGCCGCCGCCTTCGCCGGCGGCGACGAAGACCATGTCCGCACCGCGGAGCTCCTGCTTCAGCTCGTCATACGCCTCGTCGGCCGCGCGGCGCCCGACGTCCGGGTCGGCGCCGGAGCCGAGCCCTTGCGTCAGCTCGCGGCCGATGTGGATCTTGACGGGAGCGTCGCTCGTGTGGAGCGCCTGCATGTCGGTGTTGACGGCAAGGAACTCGACCTGGCTGATTCCCGCGTCGATCATGCGGTTGACGGCGTTGAGGCCGGCCCCGCCGACGCCGACGACCTTGATCACCGCGAGGTAGGCGCCCGTGTCGGAACCGACCCGGTGCAGCCGTGCGGGCGAATCCGGCAGCGGCTCGAGGTAGCGGGAGACGGGCGGCAGGTCGGCCGGGCGCAACTCCGGCTGCGGGGGCGGCGACAGCGGACTCGGATCGGGTGTCGGAGCTGGCGGCTGAGGCTCGGGTGTCGGCGGCCCCGGCATCGGTTCGGGCGTGGGTGTCGGCGGCGTCGGCTCTACGCCGGCCTCCTCCTCCCAGCTCGGGACGTGCTCGACTGTTCTCTCGTCGGGCTCGGGCTGGGCCTCGGGAGCGGCGGTCGCGGCGTCCTCGGGCGGCTGACTCTCGGTCTCGCCGGCTTGCTCCGCCTGCTTCTGCGCAGCTTCCGTCGCCCGGAACAGCTCCGCTAGCGGGCCCTCACGCATGCTGGCGCGCCGACGCGCCATCGAGCACCTCCTTCGCCAGGTCACGGTACATCCCAGCGGCCTCGCCGGATGCGTCGTACTTGAAGATCGACTGCCCCTTCACCGGTGCCTCCGCGTAGCGCACCGTCTTGCGGATCTTCGTGTTGAGGACGAGGTCGCCGAAGTTCTCCTTCAGAATCTCGACGGCCTCGCGGGAATGGAGCAATCGCCGGTCGAACATGGTCGCCAGGATGCCCTGAATCCCGACGTTCGGGTTCAGGTTCTCGCGGATCATCGAAAGCGTGTTCTCGAGCTGGACGAGGCCGCGCAACGACAGGTACTCGCACTGGACGGGGACGATCACGCCGTCCGATGCGACGAGCGCGTTGATCGTCAGCAGGCCCAGGGACGGCGGCGTGTCGATGAGGACGAAGTCGTAGTTCTCGCGCACCGGCATCAGCGCTTTCTCGAGCGCGCGCTCGCGGCCGATCATCGAGGCGAGTGCTAGCTCGGCGCCTGCGAGGTCGATGGAGGAGACGGCGACGTCGAGCTCGTTCGAGCGGACGATCTCGGTGATCGGCAGCCGGTGGACGAGCACGTCGAACATCGAGCGGTCGATCTCGTCGGGGTTCCAGCCCTGCGACATCGTGAGGTTGCCCTGCGGGTCGAGGTCGACCGCGAGCACGCGCAGACCCTGCTCGACGAGCGCCACACCGAGGTTGAGCGTCGTCGTCGTCTTCGCGACGCCCCCCTTCTGGTTCGCGAACGCGATCACCCGCGCCATGGCCGGACCGCTATCGGACGTCCGCGCCTGCGGACGCGCTAGTAACCGCGTGAGCGCCATCCCTGCTGACCTTTCGCAGCGCCAAAGCCGACTCCTGCTTCGTTAGTTTCCCCGGAGTGGAGCGGAAATGGCGCGTTCTTATCGTGGTGTGCGTGGCAGTGTTCATGCTGCTCCTCGACATCACGGTAGTCAACGTTGCGCTGCCCGACATCCAAAAGGAGCTGCACACCTCCTTCACGGATCTGCAGTGGGTCGTAGACGCGTACGCGCTCACCCTCGCGGCAACGATGCTCAACGCCGGCTCGCTCGGCGATTTGCTCGGCCGTAAGCGCGTGTTTCTCGTCGCGATCGCACTCTTCACGATCGCCTCGACGCTCTGCGGGGCGGCGCAATCGCCGGAGTGGTTGATCATCGCGCGGGGCGCCCAAGGGATCGGTGGCGCCGGGATGTTCGCCGTCTCGCTGGCGATCATCTCGCAGGAGTTCCACGGCCGCGAGCGCGGCACGGCCTTCGGGATCTGGGGCGCGACCGTCGGCATGGCGGTGGCGATCGGCCCGCTCGTGGGCGGTGCGCTCACGACCTACGTGGGTTGGCGCTGGATCTTCTTCGTCAACATTCCGATCGGAATCGCCTGCGTCGCCGGCGGGTTGCGCGAGCTGCACGAGACGCGCGACGAGGGCCGTGGAGGCTTGGACTTCCCCGGGCTCGTGACACTGACGTCCGGGCTGTTCGCCCTGGTGCTCGGGTTGCTGCGCGGCAACGACTGGGGTTGGTCGAGCGGGCGGGTGATCGGCCTCTTCGTCGCGGGAGCCGTCCTGCTCGTCGTCTTCGGTCTCGTCGAGCTCCGCCAGGCATCGCCGATGTTCGATCTCCGCCTCTTCCGGGTGCCGACGTTCACCGGCGCTCAGATCACGGCGTTCGCGATCTCCTCCGGGATGTTCGCGCAGTTCCTGTACCTCGCGCTCTATCTGGAGAGCGTGCTCGGGCATTCCGCGGTCTGGGCGGGCGTCCGTTTCTTGCCGCTCTCGCTCGTGTCGTTCGTCGTGGCGCCGATCGCGGGGAGGCTCTCCGCGCGGGTACCGGTGCGCTTCCTGCTGGGCGGCGGGCTCGCGACGGTCGGCCTGTCGCTGCTGTTGATGTGGGACATCAAGCTCGACTCGGGCTGGACGACCCTCCTCCCCGGATTCATCGTCGGCGGAATCGGGATCGGCCTCGTCAATGCGCCGCTCGCCTCGACGGCGGTCAGCGTCGTCGAGCCGCGGCGGGCCGGCATGGCCTCCGGGATCAACAACACGTTCCGCCAGGTCGGAATCGCGACGGGCATCGCGGCGCTCGGCGCGATCTTCCAGAACCGGATCCAGTCACATCTGGCGGCGGCCGGCATACCGCACCAGCACGTCAAGGGTCTCGCGCAGGCGATCTCTTCCGGAAACCTCGGGTCTGGTGTGGGTGCGCGAACCCAGGCTGTTCAGGTTGCGCGGTCGGCCTTCATCAGCGGGCTGAACGAGATCCTCTTCGTCGCAGCCTTTGTCCTCTTCGCGGGCGCAGCCCTCGCGTTCCTGCTCGTGCGAAGCAAGGACTTCGTCGCGAGTGGGCCGGCGGTCGCGCCCGAGAGCGCCTAGGCCGTAGCGCCGGCGAGGCGAGCGCGGCGCACGCGGAGCGCCAGCCGCCACGTCGCAATGAGCAGGATCACCGCCGCGCCCGTCACGATGACGAGCGCCTGCGCGGCGACCGAGAACGCGACGGCGTTCGCAGTGCCCACACCGCTGAGAGCGAGGATCGCGGCGCCCGCCCCGGCTTGCGTCGCGGCGCCCGCAGGAGCGATCGGGAGTGCAGCCGATGCCGCGGAGGCGACGAGGAACGCGAGCGCGAGCACGAACGAGCCGGGCATCGACAGGGCGTTGAGGAGAAGGAAGACGGCGACACCGCGGAGGCTCCACGAGGCCGAAATGAGCAGCCAGGCGGCCCACGCCTCCCTCGTGCAGTGCGCGTGTTGCGCGACCCAGCGGCCGAGCCGCCAGCGCGCCACGAAGGAGAGACGAGCGATCCTCGGCAGGAAGGCGACGATCGCGGCCGCGGCGATTCCGGCTGCCGCGACGACTGCGAAGCCGGCGCGTGTTGTCCAGTGGTTCGAGCCTGCCGCGGCGACCGACGCCATTGGCGTGAGGGCCGCATTGTCGAGCATGCCGAGGACGATCAGGCTCAGGCCGAGCGCTCCGATCCCGGTCTTCGTGCCCGGATAGCGCTTGACGACCGCGATGCGGATCGCGTCGTCGACGCGGCCCGGGAGCGCGATCCCGCCGATGCAAGCTGCGCCGCCCGCGAACGCGAGCGCGTCCGCTGTCGGCCGCTCGCTCACATGGAAGAGCCGCTGCCAGCCCCACGCCTTGAAGGCGGCGGCCACGAGAAAGAGAAGCGCGGCGCCGGACACGAGCACAGGGTCGGCGTGGTGGATCGGCCAGCCGCTACCGACGAAGTGACGGACGCTGAAGAACGCGACGCCGAGCAGGACGAGCCCGAAGCCACCGTTCAGCACGAGCTGAACTTTCCGGTTGGAGAGAAGCCGCATCACCGCAGTCGCAACGGTGCTATCGGCAGTGGGGATGCGAAGCTTGGTCACTCGATTGGGCAGGGCCGCAGCCGGGTCAAGGTAGCGGCGCTTTGTGAACGTCGAGTGAGATTTGGTCGTTACCCAGGTCGAG
>DASSLB010000123.1:0-3493 GCA_035689945.1 Gaiellaceae bacterium
TCCTGATATCCGATCGCGGCGAACGCAGGGAGGTGGGAGCGCTTGAAGCAGCCGGTGTGGCTCATGCCGGCCCGCTTCCAGACGTGGCGTGCGAGGTACTCCTCGTACCGCTCGCCGCTCACCTTCTCGATCACGAGGCCGGCGAGGAGAAAGCCCGAGTTGCTGTACGACCAGTGCGTTCCGGGCTTGAACTGCAGGCTTTCGCGCTTCACGAGAGGGAGATACGCGCCGAGCGTCGTCAGTCTCGGCAGGAGGCGCTCGTACCCCGGGTCGCCGAAGAAGTCCCCCAGGCCGGAGGTGTGGTCGAGCAGCTGCGCGACCGTGATCGAGCGCATCCGCGCGGGGAGCTGCGGCAGGTACTGGCCGATCCGGTCGCCGAACCGGAGCTTTCCGGCCTCGACGAGCTGGGCCGCTGCGACTCCCGTGAACATCTTCCCCATCGAGGCGAGGTTGAAGGCGGTGTCGAGGGTCACACGCTGTCCCCGGGCGCGGTTCGCCAGGCCGTAGCCGTGCGCGAAGACGATGCGGCCGTGGCGCGCGACCGCAACCTCGCCGCTGAATCCGCTTCTGCTCGCTGCCGTACCGACACGCTGCGCGAGCTTCGAGGACGCGGACGCACTCGTCGCCACCGCGAGCGCGACGACGATCGCCGGTAGCGCCAGCTTCATGAGCCGAGCCTCGCGCGTCGAGCTAAGAACGGTCTAAAGGGACCCGACACGAACGTCCGTTCGGCCAGTAGAATGTCCCTCCACATGGCTGCCGACGAGCTTGTCGTACACGGCGCCCGCGAGCACAACCTGAAGGACATCACCGTCCGCCTGCCGCGGAACCGCCTGATCTGCATCACCGGCCTCTCCGGGTCGGGCAAGTCGTCGCTCGCCTTCGACACGATCTACGCCGAGGGGCAGCGCCGCTACGTCGAGTCGCTCTCCGCGTACGCGCGCCAGTTCCTGCAGATGATGGAGAAGCCGGACGTCGACCACATCGACGGCCTCAGCCCGGCGATCTCGATCGACCAGAAGACAACGTCCCGAAACCCGCGCTCGACGGTCGGCACGGTGACGGAGATCTACGACTACCTCCGGCTCCTCTATGCGCGCGTCGGGCGGCCGCACTGCCCGATCTGCGGCAAGCCGATCGCCGGTCAGAGCCTCGACGCGATCGTCGACCAGGTGCTGAAGCTCGAGGACGGCGCGCGCTTCACGGTGAACGCGCCGATCGTCCGCGACCGGAAGGGCGAGTACAAGGACGTGTTCGAGGATCTGACGCGGGAGGGCTTCACGCGCGTCAAGGTCGACGGCGAGCAGTACGTCCTCGAGGAGGGCGTGCCCGAGCTCGACAAGAAGTTCAAGCACACGATAGAGGTCGTCGTCGACCGGCTCGTGATGCGCGCCGACCTGCGGCTGCGGCTCACGCAGTCGATCGAGACGGCGGCCGCGCTCGCCGAGGGCCTCGTCGCGGTCGATCTCGTCGACACCGGCGAGCAGCTCCTCTTCTCGGAGAACTTCGCCTGCCCGGATCACGGCGTCTCGCTGGCGGAGCTCCAGCCTCGGATCTTCTCCTTCAACGCCCCGCACGGCGCGTGCCCGCGCTGCACCGGCCTCGGCTCGCAGCAGGAGATCGACCCCGACCTGCTCGTCCCCGATCCGTCGCTCTCGATCGACGACGGCGCGCTCGTGCCGTGGTCGGTCGGCGGCTCGTCCGGTTTCTACGAGGCCGTGATCCAGGCGATCGCCGACCGTTACGAGATCGACACGTCCAAGCCGTGGCGGGACCTGACCGAAGAGGAGCAGGCCCGCTTCCTCGACGGCACGGACGGCGAGAAGATCTACGTCCAGTACCGCAACCGCATGGGGCGGCGGCGCCAGTACATGCTCGCGTTCGACGGGATCGTCGCCAGCCTGCAGCGGCGCTACAGGGAAACGGACTCTTCAAGTGCGCGCGAGCGGATCGAGGAGTACATGTCCTTGCGACCGTGCCCTGTTTGCAAGGGCGCGCGCCTCAAGCCGGAGGTGCTTGCGGTGACGGTCGGCGACAAGTCGATCCACGAGTTCACCCAGCTCTCGGTCGCGCGGGCGCTCGGGTTCCTCGACGAGCTCGGCCTGACGGCGACGGAGGAGTTGATCGGCCACCGGATCGTGAAGGAGGTCCGCGAGCGGCTGACGTTCCTCGACGACGTCGGCGTCGGGTATCTCACGCTCGACCGTGCCGCGGCGACGCTTTCGGGTGGTGAGGCGCAGCGGCTGCGGCTCGCGACGCAGATCGGTTCGCAGCTCGTCGGCGTTCTCTACATCCTCGACGAGCCCTCGATCGGTCTCCACCAGCGCGACAACGCGCGGCTCATCGACACGCTCGAGCGGCTGCGCGACATCGGTAACACCGTCATGGTCGTCGAGCACGACGAGGAGATGATGCGCCGCTCCGACTGGCTCGTGGACATGGGGCAGGGCGCGGGGCTCCACGGAGGCGAGGTCGTCGCCGAGGGCCCGGCCGCGAAGGTGGAGCGCGTCGCGAAGTCGGTGACAGGCCAGTTCCTCTCCGGCAAGCGCTCGATCGCGGTGCCCGAGCGGCGCGAAGAGGATCGCGGCTCGTTCCTCGTCCGCGGCGCAGCCCAGCACAACCTGAAGGAGATCGACGTCGAGTTCCCGGTCGGCAAGTTCATCTGCGTGACTGGTGTGTCGGGCTCCGGCAAGTCGACGCTTGTGAACGAGATCGTCTTCAAGGCGCTCGCCAACCGGCTCAACCGGGCGCGCGTCAAGCCGGGCGCGCACGCGGGCGTGGACGGGATCGACATCTTCGACAAGGTGATCGAGATCGACCAGAAGCCGATCGGCCGTACGCCGCGCTCGAACCCGGCGACGTACACCGACCTCTTCACGCACATCCGCGAGCTGTACTCGCTCACGCCCGAGGCGAAGGTGCGCGGCTACAAGCCCGGGCGGTTCTCGTTCAATGTGCGTGGCGGCCGCTGCGAGACGTGCAAGGGCGACGGCCAGATCAAGATCGAGATGCACTTTCTGCCCGACGTCTATGTCCCGTGCGAGACGTGCAAGGGCGCGCGCTACAACCGCGAGACGCTCGAGGTGCGGTTCAAGGGCAAGTCGATCGCGGACGTGCTCGAGATGTCGGTGGAGGAGGCGCTTCGCTTCTTCGCCAAGATCCCGAAGATCCGGCGGCGGCTGCAGACGCTGCACGACGTCGGGCTCGACTACATCAAGCTCGGCCAGCCGGCGACGACGCTCTCGGGCGGCGAGGCGCAGCGGGTGAAGCTCGCGGCGGAGTTATGCAAAGTCGCGACGGGGAAGACGCTCTACATCCTCGACGAGCCGACAACGGGACTCCACTTCGCCGACATCGAGAAGCTGCTCGAGACGCTGCAGCGGCTCGTCGACGGCGGCAACACGATGCTCGTGATCGAGCACAACCTCGACGTGATCAAGCAGGCCGACTGGGTGATCGACCTCGGCCCGGAGGGCGGCGAGGCGGGAGGCGA
>DASSLB010000124.1:0-13488 GCA_035689945.1 Gaiellaceae bacterium
CTCCGACCCTGACCTCCTGGACGAAGTCGCAGGGAACGAGGATCAGTTCGGCAAGCCGACCGAGGAAATCAACTTCTTCGCCCAGCTCCAGAACACACGTGGCAGCGGCATCTCGGTCCTCCGCGACGGCGAGCACTACGAACGCATACGTCGGGTGATGCTCCCGTGGTACTCGCCGCAGAACCAGCGAACCCAGCTTCCGATGATGAAGGAGCAAGCGCAGCAGCTCGTCGCACGGTGGGCCGAGCTGTCCGACGACGAGCCGCTCGACGCACGGGCCTGGATGGAGCGGTACACGCTCGAGGTCTCCGGCCGCGGTGCATGCAGGTACGACTTTGGGCTCCTGAACGAGAGCGCGTGTCCGCATGCGTTCGCACAAGCGGTCCCGGAGAGCACCAAGGAGAGCATCGCGCGGGTAGCCGAGCCGCGTCCCGACCTCGCACTCTCACCCAGCCGGCGAAACAAGCTCAAGCGCTACCGCAAGCAGAACGACGAGCTCTTCAGCACCGCCGATGCTCTGGTCCGCGCGCGCATGCACACGCAGCCACTCGGGCAGCAGACCGACCTGCTCAGTCGCCTCGTCTCGACACCGGACCCCGAGACCGGCGAGTTGCTCGACGCCGAGACGATTCGCGACCAGATCCTCATGCACCTCTCGAACGGGTTCAACGGCCCTTCGATCACCGGCGCCTGGCTTGCCTATGTCCTGGCGACGCGTCCCGACGTGGAGGAGAAGCTGATCGCAGAGATCGACTCGATCTCCGGCGGCGATCCCGACTACGACCTTAAGTACGACGATCTGATGTCGCTGACCTACACGACCCAGGTGATCAAGGAGACGATGCGGATCTACCCGCCGATGCCGGTCACGATCAGGCGCAGCCTCAAGGATGGATCGCTCGGCCGGTACCGGGTCCGCAGGGGCGACATCATCCTCGTGGGGACGCTCGCTGCGCAGCGCGACCCACGCTACTGGGGGCCGCGTGCCGACGAATTCGACCCGGAGCAGTTCTCGATGGAGAGGGTCCTGAACCGGCCGCGGCACGCCTTCATCCCTTTCTCGATCGGCAAGCGGCAATGCATGGCGCAAGAGGTGACGTTCATGATGCTGCGCGTCGTTCTCTTCGAGATCTACAAGCGCTACCGGCTGCGACTCGCGCCCGGTGCGACGGTGACGAAGAACACGATCGTGACGACGAAGCCGGCTTCGGTGCCGATCGTTCGCCTGCCGCGCGAGTCCACCGGCCGACGACAGGCGCCGGTGGCGCTGCGTGAACAGGCCGACGCTCCGACTCTCGCCGTGGCCCGCGACTGGGGCGAGCCCACGGAGATTCCGGAGACGAGCCTCTATCGCCGGCTCGTGATCGCGTACGGCAGCAACTTCGGCGCCTGCAAGGAGTTGGCCGAGCGCTTTGCCGAGCGCGGCCGCTTCTACGGCTACGAGAACGACGTGATGACGCTCAACGAGCTTGCCGAGTCCGCCCCACACACGGAACCGTGGCCACTCGTCGTTATGACCTCGACCTACACCTCGAACCCGCCGTCCAACGCAGCCGCCTTCAAGGCGTTCCTCGAGCGGGCCGAACCCGGAGACGAGACGTGGCGGAACTGCAAGTTCGCCGACTGGGGGCTCGGCAACAGCCAGTGGAACGCGTTCCTCGCCTTCCCGCGCTACGTACACGCAAGGCTCGCCGAGCTGGGAGCTGAGCCGGTCGCCGAATTCGCCTACGGCGACGTCGGCTCGCCCGCGTGGGAGCGCATCCACGCCGACTGGAACGGCCAAGTGTGGCCGGTGCTCCTCGAGCTGTCGGGGGCGCAAGAGACGGAGGAGGCTGCTTCACGCGTCGCGGCCGAGAGTGCCGCTGCCGAAAAGCTGAGCCGCGCAGACTCGAACACCGCGATGACGATGTCGCTGGGTGGCGGAGATGCGGCGCCGCAGGTTCTGCTCGTCCCGAAAATCCTCACGAGCGCAGTCGGCGCGGAGGCATTCGAGGTGCCCGCGCGGGCTTGTCGCGAGCTCCAAGCCGACGAGTCGCCTAAGCGCACACGGCATCTGGAGATCACGCTCCCTGCCGGCGTCACATATCGGGCCGGCGATCACCTCGGCGTGTGTCCCAAGAACGCCGAGGACCAGGTCGAGCGGCTCGCGCAGCGCCTCGGCGCTGCGCTCGAGAGCCTGTTCATGGTGCCGAAGACACTCAACGTGCATGCCGTTCCCAGGGGCGTCGTACTTCAGGTTCGCAATGTCCTGACCAACCTCGTTGACATCGCGGGGAGGCCGACGGTTCCGCTTGTCGAGCTCCTACTCGAAAAGGTCACAGATGCCGCCGAGCGGTCGCGTCTGGACGAGATCAAGGTCGTTCTGGAGACCCCCGACGGGTCTGATTCGCCGTTGCGGGCCGCGATCGACGCTGGTGCATACGACGTTCTCGAGTTACTCGAGGCGTGCCCTTCCTGCAAGCTGAACATCTTCGAGTTCCTGCAAGTTGCACAACCGTTGCGGCCGCGCTACTACTCGCCGAGCTCGAGTCCTTGCGTGCACGGGGACGTCGTTCATCTGACGGTCGGTCGCGAAGACGTGCCTGTGCCCGAGATGCCGGAGCGAGTGTTCTGCGGTCTGAGCGCGCGGTACCTGCATGCGCTCCGCGACGGCGATCGCATGAACGTCTTTCTCGAGGCCGCCGACGGCTTCCATCTCCAGGACGACGTGACGAAGCCGATGATTTTCGTCTCCGCCGGGACGGGGTTCGCGCCGATGCGCGCATTTCTGTGGGAGCGGCTGGCGCTGAAGCGTGATGGTGCCGCGGTCGGCGAGGCGGCGCTCTTCAACGGGATCCGGTCACGCAGCCTCGACTACATCTACCGCGACGAGATCGAGATGTTCGCAGCGAACGGCGTCCTCGATCATGTGCACATCGTGACCTCACGCGAGCAGCCCGACCGACTCGAGTACGTACAACATCGGCTCCGCGACCAGGGCGAGCTCGTCTGGCGCCTGCTCGAAGCGGGCGGGTATGTCTACGTGTGTGGCTCTCAGCCGATGCGCGACGGCGTGCGCGAGGCTTTCGTCGACATCATCAGCCGGCACCGAAAGATGCCCCGCGAACACGCCGAAGCCTTCCTCGAGGAACTCGAAGAGTCGGAAGGCCGCTACCGACCGGATCTCTGGGGCTAACACATGGATGTCCTTGCGCTCATTTCCATGACAGCCGCACTCGTGATGTTCGCCTTCGCCGCGAGCGGCAGAGAGCTACGCCACTTCAACGAGATCGCGCTCGGCCTTGTCTTCTTGGCGGCCGCTCTGATCTTCCAATTCACGGCGATTACGCACACCAGTATCGGGCGCTAGAGCGCGACCCGCCACACCTCCTGCTCTACAGACGGAAGCGACCGTTGACTCGAGGGTCGTCCGTTGCTGACGACCAGGTTGATCTTGGCTGCGTGCTTCAGTCGCCGTGCCGCTTACCCTGGGCGTGTGCTCTCGCTTGCTCGCCTGACGAGTTCTCACAAGCGTGTGGTCGTCGCGGCATGGCTGATCGCTTTGGGGGTTGGCGTGGCAGCGTCACACGGCCTCGGCAGCAGGTACTCGAACGTCTTCCACCTGCCGGGAACGGGCTCGCAGCGCGCACGCGACCTGCTCACCGCGGGCTTTCCCGTCCAGACGGGTGATCGCGACCAGGTCGCGCTACGCGCTCGGCACGGCAGGCTGACCGATCGCAGCGTTCACCGTGAGGTGATGGCGATGTTGCGAAGGATCGAGCAACTTCCCGGTGTCACGACCGTGACGGGGCCGTATGTGCGGGGTGGGCTGTCGCGCGACCGGACGATCGGGCTCGTGACGGTGGTCATGGCTCCGCTCCCGAACGGCAGAGACTCCGCCGCCACGAGGCGGCTGATTGCGACTGCTGAGGCGTCGGCGTCATCGAGCCTGCAGGTCGAACTGGGCGGACCCGCGATCGAACAGGCCCAGCGAACCGCGATCGGCTCGAGCATGATTGTCGGGCTCGGCGCAGCCGTCGTCGTGCTCCTGCTCAGCTTCGGCTCGCTGCTCGCGATGGGGCTGCCGATTGTCACTGCACTCGGCGGCCTTGGTGTAGGACTGGGAGTTGTCGCCCTCACGAGCCGCGTCCTGACGATGGCCGACTTCTCCGGAGAGCTTGCGCTCATGATCGGTCTGGGCGTCGGTGTCGACTATGCGCTACTGATCGTGACTCGCTTCCGCGAGGCGTACCGCAGCAACGGAGGCGATGTGGAGGCGGCGCTCGGAGTCGCTCTCAACAGCGCCGGCCGGGCGGTGATCTTCGCCGGAGTGACGGTGGTGATTGCGCTGCTCGGGATGTTCGCGCTTGGGATCTCGTTCCTCTACGGTCCGGCTGTCGCGTCGTCGATCGCCGTGCTGCTCGTCCTCGCCGCCTCGCTGACCTTGCTGCCCACAATCGTCGGACGATTCGGGCACCGGATCGCGCGTCCGGGACGACTCGCGCGCAGAGTCGACAACGTCGAGCGCGAGAGAGGCTTCTGGGCCTGGTGGATCGGCAAGATCCAACGGCATCCTTGGTGGGCGGCCGCCAGCGCCGCGGCGATGCTGCTCACGCTCGCCTCGCCGGCGCTGGGCCTGCACCTCGGCAACACTGACGCGGGCAACGATCCGCAATCGCAGACGACCCGGAGGGCGTACGACCTGCTCGCCCGCGGTTTCGGGCCCGGCTTCAACGGCCCTCTGCTCATCGCCGCGAAACTCCAGAGCAAGAACGACTCGAGCGCACTCGACCGTCTCTCGGCCGCGATCAGAGCGGCACCGGACGTCTCGGCGGTAAGCCCAGCGACCATCAGCGCGAGCGGCAAGGTCGGAATCCTCTCCGTCTACCCGGCCTCGTCGCCGCAGAGCAGCCAAACGGAGGCGCTCGTTCGTCGGCTGCGCGACGCTGTGATCCCGCCGATCGAGCAACGCACCGGGGCGGCGATCGACGTCGGCGGCTTCACCGCCTCTCAGATCGACTTCGCCCACGTCGTTGCCACCAAGCTCTGGCTCTTCATCGGGATCGTCGTACTGCTCTCCGCGCTCTTGCTGCTCGTCGTTTTCCGCTCGATACTCATCCCACTGCAGGCCGCAGTCATGAACCTTCTCTCGATAGCCGCCTCACTAGGCGTCGTCGTCGCCGTGTTCCAGTGGGGTTGGCTCAGCGGGTTGTTCTCGGTTTCAGGCGGACCCATTCAGGCCTTCCTGCCCGTGATGGTCTTCGCGATCGTGTTCGGGTTGTCGATGGACTACGAGGTGTTCCTCGTCTCGCGTATCCACGAGTCTTGGGTACACGGACACACACCAACGGACGCGATCCGACTGGGACTCACCCGCACCGGCCGCGTTGTAACTGCGGCGGCAGCGGTGATGGTCGTCGTCTTCGCAAGCTTCACGCTCTCGGGCGACCGCACGATCGCGCTGTTCGGTCTCGCACTCTCCAGCGCCGTGTTCCTCGACGCGGTCGTCATCCGCTGCCTGCTCCTCCCTGCGGTGCTCGAACTGTTCGGCCGTGCCACTTGGTCCTTCCCGGCATTTCTCGATCGGCTGCTGCCTCGGCTCGCGATCGAGCCTCGCGACTGAGGAGTACTCACCGGACTGCGGCCATGTAGCGCGCTGCTTGGGGAAGGTTTCCTAGAGTGAGACGAGGCGCGAGGGGAGAGGAGAGTGTCGTGAACGGTCGTTTTCCGCAGAGCCGAGTCGGTGTGCTGGGCACCGGTGAGGTGGGGCGGCGCCTCGCATTCGGCTTCGCCGGCCGAGGTCACGCCGTGATGATCGGATCCCGCGATCCGGACAAGCCAGAGCTGCGCGAATGGCTGACCGGTGAAGGCGCCGGCATCAAGTCCGGCACGTTCGCAGAGGCCGCCTCCCACGGCGAGCTGCTCGCCCTGGCGCTGCTCGGTACCGCAGCGGAGCAGGCGATCGCCGACGCCGGCGTAGAGAAGTTCAGCGGCAAAGTCGTGATCGACGCGATGAACCCGCTCGATTTCTCGGACGGGTTCCCGCCGAAGCTCGCTATCAGCGGCGAGGACTCGCTTGGCGAGCGCGTCCAGCGCGCGCTGCCAGATGCCAAGGTCGTTAAGGCGTTCAACATCATCGGCAACCCCTACTTCGTCGAGCCGAGCTTCGCCGACGGTCGGCCTACGATGCTGATCGCCGGTGACGATGAGGACGCGAAGCGCACCGTCGCCGATGTGCTCGCGGACTTCGGCTGGCCGGAGCCATACGACCTAGGCGGGATCGAAGGCGCACGCGAGCTGGAGGCGATCTGCATCGCCTGGGTCAAGATCGGTGGCGCACGCGGCGCCTGGGATCACGGCTTCAAGCTGCTGGTCGGCTAGACGACTCGTCAGCGGCAGCTTGCGGTCGAATCGAGTTCGCACTTCGGACCGTCAAGGCAGTGCGCCGCAGGGTGTAGTCAGCGTCGGCCGCTGCAGCGTAGGTCGGCGTCCAGCCGGCCGATTCGGTATTGCGCGAGCGTCGGAGCTGCGCCGGTGAAGCCGCCGTTTGTGCAGTTCTGGTGCGCCTGCGTGAGTGTTGCTTTGGTGCCGGCCACCCAGTCGGGCAGCTCGACGTTGAAGGCGGTTTGTGTCGTCTGTGAGGTCAGCCCGGTGATCTCGTGCCATTGGGCGCCGGTGGAGTAGATCCCGATCGGACCGGTTGCGCCGGCGTTGTGCAGGCCTGCGATGAAGCCCTGCAGCGCGGCGATGTTGAGCTGGTAGGTACCGGCCCAGCTCGCCGCCAGCTCAACGTCCAGCCACCACGGCGCGGTCTTGGCCCCGGCCGGGTCGAGGGCCGCGACGAGGCGGTAGGAGTGGGCGGCGCGCTGCTCACCGTAGATGTACGAGCAGGCATTGGTCAGCTTGCCGTTACAGGCGGCGTAGAGCGGCGTGGTGCCGCCGCTCGGCCAATCCGCGACGTGGTGCGCGCCGGGGTTAGCGGTGTCGATGTACAGCGAGAGGGATGGCTGCTTCGGGCGCTTCTGCCCCGGCGCGTCGTGCGCCCAGTGCAGCTCGCCGCTGAGGCATGGGTTTGCATTGTTCGCGAGGCCGCCGTTGACGCCGACGATCCCGAACAGCGGGTTCGACGGGTAGGAACCCGAGCATTGCGGATAGGAGGCGTCGTAACCGGTGGTCGGCGATGAGCCGCGCGTCGCGATGATCACCACCACGGCGATGACGATGACGGCGAGCCCCACGACTGCCGCCACCCACCGCGCTCTGAACCGCGAACGTCTGGAAGGCGGCACGGCGCCAAGCTACCTGCGGGGGGCCAAGACGGCGTCCGCGCCCTCGAAAAGCCACACTTGCAGGCGGGATACGGGCCTCGGACACCTCGACTACCCCGATGCCCTGCATACGACGGACCCGGTAGTCGGGCGCTGACCCGGGGCCTGTGTTTCGGGAATGCCCCCCGACCTCCCCCGACCGGTTACCACATGCCCGGCAAGAGGCGCCAGCGTACGCAGCGTCGGTGCTGTGGCGCCAACGTGGGCGGCCGTTGCTCGCCCGTCGGCGCGTACGCTGTCGGCGTGGGCGCTCCCTTCCGGCTCGAGGGTCGGCATGCGCTAGTCAGCGGCTGTGGCAGTCGGGACGGCATCGGCTTTGCGAGCGCTCGGTTGCTCTCACGGCTTGGTGCTCGCGTCTCGATCACGTCCACGACGGAGCGGATCCACGAGCGGGCGGCGGAGCTTGCTGGAGTGTTCTCGTTCGTCGCCGATCTGACCGACCCGGAGCAGGTGGTCGCGCTGGTCGCGGCGGTGCGGGCGGAACAGGGGCCGGTGAACGTGCTCGTCAACAACGCCGGCATGACGCAGAGCGGGAGCGAGGACGATGGCGGCGGAGCGTTCCTCTCTCTCCCCCCGAGGGCGCTCGAGCGCCAGCTCGAGATCACGCTGAAGACCGCCTTCCACCTGACGCAAGCGGTGCTACCCGAGATGGTCGAAGCCGGCGGCGGACGGGTGGTGATGGTCTCGTCGGTGACCGGGCCGCTCGTCACCGCGCCGGGCTCGGCCGCGTACGCAACGGCCAAGGGCGCCCTGGACGGACTGATGCGAACGATCGCCCTCGAGCAGGGTCGTAACGGCATCACCGTGAACGCCGTCTCGCCGGGCTGGATCGCCACTGGCTCCTCGGAGCCGGACGAGCTCGAGGCGGGACGGCACACACCGGTCGGCCGCCCCGGCACGCCGGACGAGGTGGCGGCGGCGGTCGCCTTTCTCTGCTCCGCCGAGGCGAGCTACCTGACCGGCCAGACCATCGTCGTCGACGGCGGCAACATCATCCAAGAGCACCACGGCGTCGACGCTCTGGGGTACCTGGAGCCGCCTTCCTGATCCCGTTCGCCTTCCTCGCTCGATAGGCCGGGCCGATCGCCAGAGGCGATATGCTCGAGCGGGATCTGATGGCGACCGGCGTTGCTCAGCGGACGAAGTTCTTGCTCGACGAGTCGCAGCTGCCGAGGCGCTGGTACAACATCCGCGCGGATATGCCGGTGGCGCCGCAGCCGGTGCTGCACCCCGGCACGGGTCAGCCGGTCGGTCCTGACGACCTGGCGCCGCTGTTTCCGATGGCACTGATCCAGCAGGAGGTGAGCGAGGAGCCGGAGATTGTGATCCCGGACGAGGTGCTGTCCATCCTCAGCCTTTGGCGGCCGACGCCGCTCTATCGTGCGCACCGGCTCGAGCAGGCGCTGGGGACGCACTCGCGGATCTTCTACAAGTACGAGGGCGTCAGCCCGCCCGGCAGCCATAAGCCGAACACAGCGGTTGCGCAGGCCTACTACAACAAGCAGGAAGGGCGGACCCGCCTGTCGACGGAGACAGGCGCGGGCCAGTGGGGGAGCGCGCTGTCGTTCGCCTGCCGCCTCCTCGGCCTCGAATGCAAGGTCTACATGGTGAAGATCTCGTACGAACAGAAGCCGAGCCGGCGCTCGATGATTCAGGCGTGGGGGGCAGAGATTGTCGCGAGCCCGTCCAGCGACACCGAGTCCGGTCGCGCGGTGCTGGCAGAGCATCCGGATTCGCCTGGCAGCCTTGGGATCGCAATCTCGGAGGCGGTCGAGGATGCGGCCGGGAGGCCGGATACCGCCTACTCGCTGGGCAGCGTCCTCAATCACGTGCTGCTCCACCAGACCGTGATCGGGCAGGAGGCGATCGCGCAGATGGAGCTGGCGGGAGCCTTCCCCGATGTCGTGATCGGCTGCGTCGGCGGCGGCTCGAACTTTGCCGGACTCGTCTTCCCGTTCCTGCGCGAGAAGATCGCCGGACGCGAGATCGACGTTCTCGCCTGCGAGCCGGCTGCTTGTCCGACGCTGACGCGCGGCGTGTTCGCGTACGACTTCGGCGACACGAGCAAGCTGACACCGCTAGTAGCAATGCACACCCTGGGCCACGACTTCGTGCCCGCCCCGATCCATGCCGGCGGTCTCCGCTACCACGGCGTCGCACCGCTGATCTCACAGCTCGTCCGCGACGGCCTCGTGCGAGCCGAGGCTTATCTCCAGAACGACGTCTTTGCGTCGGCGTTGACATTCGCCGGCAGTGAAGGGATTTTGCCGGCGCCGGAGGCCGCACATGCAATTCACGGCGCGATCACTACGGCGGCGGCGGCCGACGAGGCGGGGGAGGAGAAGACGATCCTTTTCAACCTCTCCGGTCACGGGCACTTCGATATGTCCGCCTACGACCGCTACCTGGCCGGAACGCTCGAGGACGTCGACCTCGACGAGCAAGAGATCTCCCGAGCGCTGCAAGCGATAGAGGGCCTGCCCACTCCCGTCTAGTAGTAGCCCGAGTAGCCGGGCTGATCACGAGACGTGAACCTGTCCCGGAACGACAGCGTCGAGAGGACGATCAGGTCGTCAACAGCGCCTTGGTGGCACGGCGCTCGTCCATGGCCCTGTAGCCCTCACCGGCCTTCTCCCCGGAAGGTCGAGCCCTCCTTGCCACTTTGGGATGGCGCGCAGCGCCGCATTCCAGCTGATGGTTCGGACTGGATAAGGGGGTCAGGAGGATGCCGCGCGACGAGCGCAGGATTCACAACCAAGCGCTGTTCCGCTCGGTGAATGAGCGGATCGCTGAACTGTCGGCCAGGTTCGGTGAGCGAGGAGACGCAGGGCTTCTCTCGTTCCTCTGCGAGTGTCCGGAGATCGGTTGTCGCGCGATTCTCCGAGCTCCGCTTGAGGTCTACGATCGCGTGCACGATGAACCTGCGCTTTTCCTTGTGCTCAAGGGGCATGAGGATGGCGAGACGGTCGTGGACGATCGCGGCGGGTACCTGATTGTCCGTGCAGACAAGGAAGGAGCGATCGCTCAGACGCTCGACGCCCGCTAACGCCGCTAGCAGCTCCCCGCGTTTGCTCGATTCTGCTCGCCTGATCCTTCAGCTGTCGCCATCAGCAGTTGGACTATCAGGCTGTCCTGCTCGACGTAGCTCAGTCGAGGGAGCACGACATCGAGGGCTTGATCCAGGAACGCTGCCGAGGCTGACCTGCCTGCAGCCTCGACGTGCCAGCGCCGGCCCTTTCTGGCGGTCACCTCGATGCCCTGGAAGGTGACTGTGGCCTTCGCTCCTGGAGTCTCGGTCATGCACAACCTGAGGTGCCGGTACACGAGTCGAGCGCTTTAACTCTCTCCTGGGCGCTCGTCCGTGGAGGCCACCAGCAGCCGCAGTGAGACGACTTTCGTGTTCGCGTCCCCATCGAAGCGCACGACGGCGGCTTCGGTTCCGTAGAGGTACCGGAGCACGCCTTCGCGGCCGCCGAGGCTGACGCGCTCGCCTACCCGAGGCGCGCGCTCCCGTCCATTTCTCACAGGCTCGTTCATCTCGTATGTCTCCCCCCTTTACTGGTAGAGGCATACGGCCGGCCGATCCTTTCCGTGGCCCTAGGGGATTGGCAGGGTGACCGTCGTGATCGGCGTCGTGACCGTCACTGTCGTGGCCGCGGGAGTGGTCACGGTTACCGCTGCGATCGGTGTGCTGATGGCCACCGTCGCCGCGACCGTCGCCGACGGCGTCGAGATCGGCAGGGAAGCGGTCGGCACGCGCAGCGTCGTGGGCGACGGCGTCGAGGCCGCCTCGGTCGTTGGCGACGGAACGGATGCTGGTGCCGCAACTCCGCTAGGAGCCTGCGTTGGCGCACGGACCGTGCTCACCCTCGCGCCGCCTGCCGTCTTGACGTGATGACGAGCTGCAAGCGTGAGCACGGCTCGACTTCCAGAGTGCGTAACTGGGGCGGCCGCGACCACTCGCGCGGTGACGATTCCTGCGGTCGCAAGACCGGAGGCGACGACGACCGCGGTTGTGCCTTTCACGACCGCCGCCTGCGGCATGCCGGCCCGCTTTAGCCACCGCCACAGTCCGATACCGCCGACCGAGACACCGAGCGCCTGCCGGAGCCGCCGCCGGCCGCGATGCAGGAGCATCGTGACCGCGTTGACCGACGTCCCCATCTTCGCCGCGGTCTCGCCGTACGAGAGGCCGAGCAGATCCCGGTACACCACGGCCGCGCGTTGCTCCCTCGGCAGGCTCGCGAGCGCGGCGCGAATCTCGGGCATCCCGGACGCCTCCTGCACTGCGTAATCCTCCAGCGGTTCCGCGTTCACGCGCCGTCGCCGGAGGCGGCGGCCGGCATTGAGCGCGATCGCAGCGAGCCAGGCACGCGGGTTGCGCGGGATCGTGCCGCGCTCTAGGGCGCGTTGCGCATCGAGGAAGGCCGTCTGCACCACATCCTCGGCCTCGTAATGGTCGTGCAGCTCGCGCTCCACGAGTCGCACCAGCCCGGCGCGGTGCTCTCGATAGAGTCGCTCGATCTCGGTCGGCATTGCCGAGCAGATTCCCGCACAGAGGGGGGAGTGAAACGCATGCGGTACCGCAGAGGCGCCAGGCTCGACCCATCCCAGATCGAGGATCGCCGCGGCCGCCGAGGGATTCCGGGCGGCGGGCTCACCGTCGGAGGCGGCGGGCTCGGTCTTGCCGGGCTCGTGATCTACCTGCTCCTGAGCGCACTCACCGGTGGCGGTGGTCTCTCCGGGCCGCTCGGGAACCTCGACGGCTCGACCGTCGCCCAGGCGCCACCGGGGCAGGTGCTCGGCCAGGAATGCCAGACCGGCGCGCAGGCGAACCGCCGCGAGGACTGCCGGATCGTCGCCGACGTGAATAGCGTGCAGGACTACTGGCAGAAGCTGTTCGACTCGAACGGCCGAACCTACACGATCTCCAAGACCGTCTTCTTCACCGGCTCGACGGACACCGGCTGCGGCGCGGCCAGCACCGACGTCGGCCCCTTCTACTGCCCGCTCGACAAGCACGTCTACATCGACCTCGGCTTCTTCGACGAGCTCCGCACGCGCTTCGGCGCCCGCGGCGGCCCGTTCGCGCAGGCATACGTGCTCGCGCACGAGTATGGCCACCACGTCCAGGACCTGCTCGGCATCCTCGGCCAGGGCTCGAGCCAGCAATGCGCCGAGGGCCGATCGGTACGCACGGAGCTGCAAGCAGACTGCTTCGCCGGCGTCTGGGCGCACCACGCCACGCAGACCGGCTACATCACCAACCTCACGCAGGCGGACATCAGCGACGCGCTCGACGCCGCGGCCGCCGTCGGCGACGACCGGATCCAGTCGGAGACACAAGGACAGGTCGACCCCGAGACGTGGACGCACGGCTCCTCCGCGCAGCGCCAGCACTGGTTCGGCCGCGGCTACAAGGACGGCCAGCCCTCAGCGTGCGACACGTTCAGCGGACGTATCTGACCTGTATCCACAGCTTCCACCGTTTCCACAGCCGCTTGCGCTCGAGGACGGGAAGTCATATGGATAGGGCCCCCCTTCGCACAACGCCGGCCCGGTTGTCCGGGTGCAGGCGATGAACCTTGCGGCCCTCCCCTTCAAGGACGCAAGAGAAAGGATCCACGGAGAGCCGCCCGCAGGCGGCTCTCCTCTTGACGGGGCATGAGAAGATGCCTCCCATCGCGCGATCGGGAGGTGGAAGGTGGGCGAAGGGACGATGCAGCGCAGAGAGTTTCTGACCAAGGGCGCGGTCGCGCTGGGTGCGGTGGCCGCCGCTCCGGTGGTCGGAGTTCGGGCCGCGCACGCGGCGGCAGGAGGGATGTTCGGCGGTGTCGATCGTGGTCTGCTGGGGCTCGTCGGCTGCGATCACGTCGGGCTGACGGTTCCGGACATCAACCAGGCGATCGAATGGTACGAGGACGTGATCGGCGCAGTCGCGCCGCTCACGTTCGGCCCGTTCCCTGCCGGCCCGTTCGTGGCGAGCGTGGTCGACGTCTCGGAGACGGCCTCGATTGACCAGATCACCATGCTCCGAATCGGTCACAGCGCCGGCATCGAGCTGTTCAAGTACACGGCGCCTGACGGCCAGCGGCACGACATGCCCAAGAACTCGGACTGGTCCGGTCACCACATCGCCTTCTATGTCACCGACATCGACACGGCCGTCGAGTACATGGTC
>DASSLB010000125.1:0-4310 GCA_035689945.1 Gaiellaceae bacterium
GATCAGGGCGATTGAACGCAGAATGGGGTTGTGGAAAGTGTGGACGCTGGCGAGGCTCGGGTCGCGCCTTCGGGCGCGACCCTGGCTTCTGAGCTGATCGCCCGTGCGGCGGCGATCGGCGACGGGAAGCCTCGAGCATCCAGCACAGCGCTCCTTCCACGCGACCTGCGTGCCGCGCTTCGTGCCTCCGAGGTGCGGGCGCGGCGCCTGGCCGACGGTTGGGGCCAGGGCGCCGCTCTCGACTTCCTCGGTGACGCGATCGTCGCCGTCGCGGTGGAACACTCGTTCGAGCCGGGCGAGGCCCGGGCTGCGGTCACGGCCGCGGCGGACGAGCTCGGGCTGCCTGCCGAGGCCGCGGCCTTCGCCGTCTTCCGTCGTGCGCTGGGCAGCAAGGAGTTCGCCCAGCTGCCGCCTATCGTTTCCGCCGAGCTCGCGCTCATGCTGCTCGTCGAGCTCGCACCTGCAGCGGCCACTTCCCTCTGGATTGTCGACGCTGCCGGCGCGACGACCTGTCTCGTTCGCCACGGCAAGGCACCGTGCAGCCGCCGCCTCCGCGATGTGGCGCGCGCGGCACTCGACGGCGTTGTCGCCGGTTCGGCTCAGGTTCACGTCCGGGTCGTCGAGCGGTGGGATCGCCCGCATGCGGCCCTCGTCGCACGCGGACGCGGCGCGGAGTCGGCGCACCTCGACGAGTACCTCGCCGAGGCTGCGGCCGCGCTCGCCCCGCTTCTCGAGCGCGCGTCGCTCTTCGACCGGAGGGTGGAGCGCGAGCACGACCTTGCGGCGGCCGGCGAGCGGCGCCTCATGCGCCTCGGATACGACCTGCACGACGGGCCTCTGCAGGAAATCGTCGCGCTAGCCGAGGAGCTGCGGAGCGCTGCGGCCCAGATCTCGACCGTCGTCCCCCCCGACTACAAGCAGCGCGTCAACGGCCGCTTCAACGACGTCCACGCCCGACTCGGCGCGCTCGACGAAAGCCTGCGCGAGTTCGCGCACTCCATCCGCTCGACGACCCCCGTCGCCCGCCCCGTCGCGGATGCGGTGGCATGCGAGCTTCGCTCGCTTGAGAACGCGACGGGCATCGAGGTGAACCTCGAGGTCGACGGCGACCTCTGCGATCTCAGCGACTCGCAGAAGATCGTGCTCTTCCGCGTCGTCCAGGAAGCGCTCTCGAACGTGCGCAAGCACAGCGAGGCGAAGAGCGTTTCGGTCGTGCTGCGCAGCAAGCGCACCTTCGTCGATGTCTCCGTGGTCGACGACGGCCGCGGCTTCGACCCGCGCGGGCTCGGCCACGACCGGCTCGGGCTCGCGGGCATCTCCGAGCGCGTTCGGCTGCTCGGCGGCGCCGTCGAGATCGAGACGAGCCCCGGCCTCGGGACGACCGTCCGGGCGACGCTGCCACAGTGGAAACCGTCGTCCCCGGCGGGCGCTACTGTCTACGCAGCGACGTCGTGAGCCGCCGCACCCTCATCATTGCCATGCTCGTCGCCTGCGCCGGTTTCGCGGCCGCGGCGACGGCGACGCGCGCGAGCGCCGGCTCGTCGGCACCGAGCAAGATCGAGACCGTCTTCCCTGCGGCCGGGTCGCTGCTCGTCCACTCCGTGGCCGTTCGAGCGAATCCAAACCCGAACTCGAAGGTGATCAAGGTCATGCACGACTTCCGGGCCGACTTCCGGCCCCAGGAGATGTTCGCAATCGGCGCGCAGACGGGCTCGGACGGCAACGCCTGGTACCACATCAGCGTCCCGATGCGGCCGAACGGCACGTACGGCTGGATTCCCGCCAGGACCGTGTCGCTCGCGCCGACGCAGGGCCAGATCAAGATCAGCCTCAACCGGCGCACGATCGACCTGTACTGGAAGGGCAAGCACGTCTGGCACGGAAAGGTCGCCATCGGGGCTCCCGGCAGGGAGACTCCCCTCGGGGCCTACTACGTCGCGGCCCGCTTCGTCCCGTACCACGATCCCTTCCTCGGCGTCTTCGCCGTCGAGACGAGCGCCTACTCGAAACTGACCGAGTGGCCGGGTGGCGGCGTCGTAGGGATCCATGGCACGAGCCTGCCGCAGCTTCTCGGCCAGGCCGTCTCGCACGGCTGCGTCCGCGTCGCGAACGTGACGGCCGCCAAGCTCAAGCGCTACGCGCCGCTCGGCACGCCGATCTCGATCACGAAGTAATCGAGAGGAACTGGAAGGCCGGCAGGCCTTCCGCCGCGAGGAACGCTGCGGCACCCGGGGAGCGCCGGACCTTCGTCGTCGCGCTCTTGATCGGGTACGGGTGTGACAGAGGGTGCCAGCCGCCACCCGCCTCGTGGGCGATCGAGACCTTGCGGAAGCGGTAGAGGAAAGTGTTGCAGGTGCCGCCGGTCCCGCCGTCCCAGCTCTCGGCGGTCGCGATCGGGCTCCAGCGGCTGTGGCTCTGGGGCAGGTGGATCGCGGGGGACACGGCCCTGTGGTTCAGCCACACGCGCCACCAATCGGGCCGGTTGTGCATCTCGAGCACGGTCACCTTGGCCACCGTCCCGACCGGAAGATTGGCGGCGACCTGGTGATACGTCGGATAGCGGCCCGGCAGCGCGACCTCGTAGTAGATGTCGCTGCCGTCGATGCCGGGGAATCCGCTCAGGCCGATCTGCAGCCACTCGTTCGAGCCGCCCGGGCCCTGGCCGGGGCCGCCGACGCCGACCCAGCCGGCGACGTGGCCGTTGAGGATGTCGAACGCGTCAAGGGGCGAGATCAGAGCCGAGATCCCGTACGCGTTGTTCGGCGATGCAAGGCCGGCGTACGAGTAGCCGCTCGAGTTGCCGCAGGCATTTGCACGTGCCGCACCCCCGGCGAGAGCGACTGTGGCGACCGTTGCGGTGAGAAGGAGGAGGCGGAGGAGAGGCTTCGTCATAGGGAGCGTGAGCCGCGAATTCGTGCAGGCAAGGAATCGGCTCAGCGGCCATGGATTCGTTCCCTCGTTCGAGTGAGTGATCTGCTTGCCTCGGCGCATTCCGGCTCCGCCCAGGTCGAATCGAGTGCTGGCAAACCGGCATGTTTTCGTCGTATGCTGGTGGCTTGGGCCAGAGCCTTCTCCGGCCCTGGCGAAGGGGAGGAGAACGCAGTGCGTGAACGTCGCCTACGACCCGAACGGGTTCGGCGGACAGGGCACAACCGACGGGCCCGCCCCTCGGCGCTCGCGAGGCCCGCGAGAGGGTTCTCAGCGGTCGTCGATCGGGCTCTCGACCAGCCCGTTCTGGTACGCGAGGCGGGCGGCCTCGGTGCGATTCGAGACGCCGAGCTTCCGGTAGATGTTCGTGAGGTGGAACTTGACCGTCTGTTCTGCCACCCAGAGCTCCTTGCCGATCGCCTCGTTCGAGAGGCCGCGGGCGAGGGCCGCGAGGATCGCGGTCTCGCGCTCGGTGAGCCCGGCCGCGCGCGCCGCGCTCTCGCCGGGATCGGGCAGGCCGATCGCGCTGTAGACGGTGCCTTCGACCGCCTGCCGCAGCGCGGAGGGCAGGTCGATCGGATTGATGCTCTTGACGATGAAGGCGCTCGCACCGCGCTTGAGCACGGTCTGGATCACGTTCTCGTCCGTCGAGACCGAGAGGACGACGACCTTCACCTCCGGGTGTTGCTTGCGGATGCGGCTCAGGCAGGCGAGCCCGTCGGCGCCGGGCATGCGGAGGTCCAGCAGGACGACGTCGGGATTCGTCCGCCCCACCATGGGCAATACCTGAGAGCCGGAGTTGCATTCTCCGACGACTTCGAAGTCGGGCGCGTCGTCGAGCGCGCGTTTCACGCCCTCGACGATCAGCCGATGATCGTCTGCAATCAGAACTCGCATGGGTACATCGTAGTCGGAGCACCAGTCGGCTCTGAGGAAGCCAGGCCGTGAGCGCGACTGCCCCCGCAAAGCGCACTCACGTGCTCATCGCCGCGGAGCGGCTGCCGACGCGCGTCGGGCTGCGCCTCGCGCTAGAGCCGGAAGCCCGTTGCACGGAGGCCGCCGACGCGAACTCGGCTGTGGACGCGGCGATTCGCGACCGTCCGGACGTCTGCCTCCTCGGGCTCGATGCAGCGGGCCAGGGGCTGCGCGCTGCGAACGAGATCGCAGCGCACGTGCCGACAGCAGCGGTGATCCTCCTCACGAACCGGTTGGACGAGGAGGAGTTCATGGCTGCCGTGCGCGCCGGCGCGAGCGGATACCTGAGGAACAGCCTCGACCCCGCGCGGCTCCCCTACGTCGTACAGGGCGCGCTCCACGGCGAGCCCGCCGTTCCGCGGAAGTTCGTCTCGCGTCTGCTCGACGAGCTGCGGAGGCGCGAGCGC
>DASSLB010000126.1:0-16995 GCA_035689945.1 Gaiellaceae bacterium
CCGGTGCCGTCGGCGAGCGCGTAGAAAGAGTGGTCGTACGAGCCGACGAGAACGAGGCCGTGCCAAACGGCGGGGGAGGCGTAGACGTAGCCGCCGGTGCCGAAGCTCCAGAGCAGGTTCCCATCACCCGCCGAATACGCATAGACGTGGCCGTCGACTGAGCCGACGTAGACGCGCCCGGCGTTGACGGCGGCGGTGGAGTAGAGCTTCCCGTAGCCGACGGTGCGCCAGACAAGCTCGCCGCTGCGAGCGCCGAGCGCGATCATCTCCCCGGCGTAGTTGCCGATGTAGATCCGTCCGTAGGCGAGTGACGGCGAGGCCTTGATCGGCGCTCCGGTGTCGAACGTCCAGCGCAGCCGCCCGGTGCGCTCGGCAAACGCATAGACACGGCCGTTCTGGTCGGCGGCGTAGACCAGGCCGTTGGCGACGAGAGGCGACGACTCGGAAGCGCCGATCGCTCGTCGCCAGCGGATGCGGCCGGTCGTGGTGGAGAAGGCGAGCAGCTCCCCGCCACGCAGCCGCGAGTGGCAGCTGCTGTGTGCAATGAAGGTGGCGAAGAGGAGGTGGTGGGCCAGTGCGGGGGAGGACCAGCCGCAGCGATGCGCGTTGTAGCGCCAGCGCACCTTGCCCGTCGCCGGGTCGAGCGCGTAGAGCCTCCCGTCGAACGCCTCCTCGAAGACGCCGCCGTAGCCGACGACGGGCGGGAACTCGAGCAGCGCTCGCCCATGAAACGTCCACACGCGGCGGAACGGCGGCCGGAGCTGCGGCGCCGCAACGGCGCGACGGCGCGCGTTGTCGGCTCCATACGTCGGCCACGGCAAGGACGCGCTCAGCCCGGGCGTCTTGGTTGGCTGCGTCACGGAGTAAGGCAGTGTTGTGGTCGGTGCCGTCGAAGTCGACGGGGTCTGCTGCCTGCTGCTCCCGCAACCCACGAGCGCGCCGGCGGCAGCGGCGATCAGCCCTGCGGCGGCCAGACGCCCAGCCATTGCGGCTCCCCGCTTAGGTGTGTCCAGAGGTTGGAGACGAGCCGCGAGACGGTGGGCCAGTGCGCGCTCGCACCGAAGTTGATCACGCCGGCGTCGAACACCGTCGAGCGGCCGAGCCGGTAGATGGTCATGTTGGCCGACTTGCCAGGCCCGAATGCGTTGGGGATCGTGGCGAGCACATGGGTGCCGGGCGGCGAGGACGCGTTGGGCTCGTCGATCTCGATGCCGTAGCGGCCGAGCACGCTGCCGTCATGGAGCTTCGTGCCTGCGAACAGCCAGGATGCGGCCGCGGTGTCGACGATGCGGTAGGGCCGGTTGGGGTACTTGGACTCGTTCCAGCCGACGTACTGCGAGCCCACGAGCGCCGCCTCGGGGCGCGCGAGGTCGCGCCAGCGCGTGCGTCCGACCATCGTGTCGCCGTGCACGGTCACGCGGTAGAAGAAGTTGTTCGCGGCCAGGAAGGCGAGGTTGCCACCGGCGTCCCGGTAGCTCGAGATCAGGTCGTACGTGTGCGGCGTGACGTACTCCTCGTGGCCCGCGAAGACGATCAGCGTGTAGCGGCTCAGCTGCTCCGCGCTGGAGATGCGCTCGAGGTCGTCGTCGGAGATGAAGTCCGCGCGATACCCGCTGCGCCAGTACCAGCGCAGGAAGCCGAGGTCGAAGCGCCAGAACTGCTCTGGCAGCCCTGTGGGGACGATCTCCCCGCGCACGTCGGTGCCGGCGAAGGGGTGGGTGAGGTCGATGACGTGGACCGACGAGGTTAGGTACCAGCTGTCCCCGTCCGTTACGTCGTAGGCGTGCCAGGTGTTCGTCGGCTCCACGACGAGCACGGGCTCCGTGCCGAGCTGCTTCGGGCGGAGGACAAAGGGTGCGTAGTCGGTGTGGCCGTTCCAACTGAGCCGCGCGACGTAGTCCCCGCTCGGCCAGCTCGCGCCGAGGCGGATGCGCACGAGCCAGCGCGGACGGCCGCCGGGGCGAAGCACCTGACGGGGAGCCGTCACCGCCTTGCCGAACAGCGTCCGGTCCCAGCCGAGGGAGCCCGCGGCCGGCGTGACAGGACTTCCGGCAAGGAAGAGCTGGAGCGTGACGCGGTCGGCCGTCCCGCCGCCGATGGCAAGCATGGCGGTCTGGCCTGGCGCATAGCTGCGCGCCTGGAAACCGGCCAGAAGCGGTGGAGTTCCGGCCCGGCTCGGGGCGAGCACGATCCCGAAGACGATCGCGAATGCCGCTACGACTGCGACGCCGGAGCCCAGAGTCGCCACGCTCGCGCGCTGCCTGCGGGTGCGCAGGTACTTCCCGACCCATGGGTCATGAAGGGGGTTCGCGGTGGGGTGCATGCCGCCACCGTCGGAGACGGCTCCAACCGCGCTCTAACGGCCGGCTAATCGCGGCGCGAAACCGGCCTGCCCCGGTGGTACAACCCTCCGGCATTGGTCGAATTCGCCATCCTCGGCCCGCTCGAAGTTCGTGCAGACGGCGAGCCGATCGCGCTCGGCGGCCCGAAGCAGCGCGCGCTGCTGACGACGCTCCTGCTCGAGGCCGGACGTGTCGTCTCGCTCGACCGACTTCTCGACGCGCTCTGGGGCGACAACCCACCCGCCACCGCCATCGCGTCGCTGCAGAACTTCGTCGCCCAACTGCGGAAGGCGCTCGGGGCTGACGTGATCGAGACGCGGTCGCCGGGCTATCTCGTGCGTCTCGAGCCGGAGCAGCTGGACGTTGCCAGGATGCGGCGGCTCGTCGACGAGGCCCGCGCGAACGAGCCCGCTCGGCGGGCAGGGCTGCTGGACCAGGCGCTCGCGTTCTGGCGCGGAGAGCCGCTCGCCGAGTTCCGCTACGAGACGTTCGCGCAAGAGGAGATCGCGCGCCTCGAGGAGTTCCACCTGGCGCTGCTCGAGGAGCGAGCCGAGGCGAAGCTCGCGATCGGTGCCCACGCCGACCTCGTCACGGAGCTCGAAGCGCTCGTCCGCAAGCATCCGCTCCGGGAGCGGCTGCGGGCGCAGCTGATGCTGGCCCTCTACCGCTCGGGCCGGCAGGCGCAGGCGCTCGAGGTCTATCGCGAGGGCCGGGAGCTCCTCGTCGAGGAGCTCGGCCTCGAACCAAGCCCGCTCCTCCGCGGGGTGCATGCGTCGATCCTGCGCCAGGAGACTTTCGCGGTCGGCCGCGGCGCGATTCCCGAGGTGGAGCACTTCGAGGAGGTCGCCGCGGCGCTCATCGCCGGAAAGGTCACCGTGGTGGTCGGCTCGGACTCGGAGCCGCTCGCCTCCGAGCTTGCACGGCGGTTCGGTCTGGAGACCGTGACGCCCGAGCTCGCGCGGATCTCGCAGGCTGTGGCCGTCCTCAACGGGTCGGGGCCACTCTACGACGCGCTGCATACGCTCGTCGAAGGCGACGGCGAGCCCTCGGCTGTGCATCGCTTCCTCGCGCGGCTGCCCGCAGTCCAGCGCGAGCGCCGGAGCGGGCAGCCGCTCCTCGTCACGACAGGCTACGAGCTTGCGCTCGAACGGGCGCTCGAGGAGGCCGACGAGACGTACGACACGGTCTGCTACCTCGCGGCGGGGCAGATGCGGGGCAGCTTCTGCCACATCCTCCCGGGCGGCGCCGCAAACGTGATCGAACGGCCGAATGCGTACACCGCCGGGCTCGACCTGGACGAGCGAACGGTCCTCCTGCACCTGCAAGGGCGAGTCGACTCCTCGACCGAGCGCGCCTGGGAGAGCTTCGCCGTGACCGAGGACGACTTCATCAACTACGGGGACGTCGCCCGGCGTCTGCCCGTGTCGCTGGCCGCGCGGCTGCGTCGCACCCACCTGCTCCTGCTCGGCTACACGCTTTCCACCTGGACGCTGCGGGTCGTGCTCGAGCGGCTCTGGGGGAGCGACCCGCTGCCGTATCGCTCCTGGTCGGTGCACGCCGGGCCGCAGCCGCTCGAGCGCGAGTTCTGGCGGCGGCGAGACGTCGAGGTGATCGACATGGCGCCGGCCGCCTACGTCGCCGAGCTCGAGCGGGTGCTGGGGAAGACGGGATGAGCGGCCTTCCGGGCAGCCCGTATAAGGGACTCGCCGCGTTCGAGGACTCGGAGCTCGACGCGCTCCTCTTCTTCGGCCGCGAGCGCGAGGTCGCTGCCGTGGCGTCGAACGTGCTCGCGAGCCGGCTGACCGTCCTCTACGGGCCCAGCGGCGTCGGCAAGAGCTCGCTCCTCGGCGCCGGTGTCGCGCGGCGGCTGCGCGAGCTGAGCGGCGCGCCGGTCGTCGTGCACGGCTCCTGGGCCGAAGATCCGGCCGCCCGGCTGATCGAGTCCGTGCACGCCGAGTGCGGCGACCTCGGCGCGACGGCGGGCCTCGTCGACACCGTCGCAGCCGCAGCGCAGCGGAACGGCGAGCTGCATCTCCTGCTCGACCAGTTCGAGGAGTACCTGCTCTATCACGGGCTCGAGGGGCCGCTGAGCGATGCGCTTCCCGGCCTGCTGCGGCGGCCTGGGCTTCGCGTCAACGTCCTGCTCGCCCTTCGCGACGACACGTTGGCCGAGCTCGACGAGTTCGCCGGGCGGATCCCTGAGCTGTTCGGGAACCTCCTCCGCCTCGACCGGCTCGACCGCGAGGCCGGACGGGCGGCGATCCTCGGCCCGCTCGTCCGCTACAGCGAGCTCAGCGGAGAGGAGTTCACGGCGGAGGACGCGCTCGTCGAGGCGGTGCTCGACGAGGCGTCGACCGAGGCAGGTGTCGAGGCGCCGTACCTCCAGCTCGTGCTCGAGCGCCTGTGGGAGCGCGAACGGGAAGCCGGCTCGCACGAGCTGCGACTCGCGACGTTGCGGGAGATCGGTGGCGCTCGCGCCGTCGTGCGTGAGCACGTCCAGGGAGCACTGGACCGGCTACCACTCGTGGAGCAGGAGGCGGCCGCGCGGGTTGTCCGCCAGCTGGTCACGCCTTCGGGACGGAAGCTCTCGCACGAGCCGGCCGACCTCGCGGAGTACGCCGAGGTCGAGGCGGGCCAGCTTCGCGGACTGCTCGAGAAGCTCGGACGCGAGCGGATCGTTCGTGGTGTGAACGGTATGCACGGATCGGCGATCCGCTACGAGATCTTCCACGAGGTGCTCGGGCCGCCCATTCTCGCCTGGCAGGCGGAGCACCAGCTCCGTCGGGAGAGGATTCGCGCTCGGCGGCAGCGCCGGCGGCTGCAGACGATCATCGCCGCCATCCTCGTCGCTCTGGCGGTGGTCGCCGCGATCGCCGCCTACGCGCTCATCCAGCGGAGCGATGCACGAACCCAGGCGCGTCACGCACGCGGTCGCGCGCTTGCGGAGCGCGCTCTCGTGGACATCGCGACGAATCCAGAGGTCAGCGTCCACCTCGCGTTGCAAGCGGCGTCGCTCGCTCCCGGTCGCGAGACGGCCGACGTCCTCCGTGCGAGCCTCGGCGCGATGCGCGAGACCCGGATCCTGCGTCTCGGCGGTCATGTCGTGGCGGCCATCTTCGCGCCACGCGGCGAGCGGCTGCTCGTCGCGAGCGACAACGGACAGGCCGCCCTCTACGGCCGCTCCGGCCGCGAGCTCGTGAGCCTCCCGCGGCAACATCCCCTTACCGCAGCCGCCTGGAGCACCGACGGACGGCTCTTCGCCACCGGGACAAGCGTCGACGCCACGATCTGGCTCAACATGCGACCGCGGCTCGTGGTGCCGACGCACTCGCCCGTGACCGCGCTCTCCTTCGACCGCACGACGCTCCTGATCGGGAGCGGGACGCGCGTCCGCCTCGTCGATCTGACGACGCACCACATCAGGACGCTTCGTTTCCCCGGCGCGGTCGTCGCGGCAGCGCTCGACCCGAACGGGACGGTCTTCGCCGTCGCGTTCCGTCACGGGAAGACAACGAGCGCTTCGCTCCTCAGCGCGCGCACGGGGCGCGTTGTCGCGCGGCTCAAGGACACCGGGATCCGCTCGTTCGCGTTCAGTCCGGACGGCCGGCATCTCGCGAGCGGCAGCTATGACCGGACCGCCGGGATCTGGGACACCGCCACCGGCAAGCGCATCCACGTCCTGCCGCACAGCGGCTACGTTCTTGCGGAGCGCTTTTCCGCGGACGGACGCCTTCTCGTGACCTCGAGCCAGGACGGGGCCGCGTACCTCTGGAACGTCTCGAACGGACAGCGCGAGCTCCTCCTCGTCGGCGCGTTGGGGGCCGAGAACGCCGCCGCCTTCAGCCCGGACGGGAGCGAGGTCGCTGCCGCTTCGGCGGACGGGCTCGCACGCATCTACTACACCCAGGACGGACGCGTACTCGCGCCGCTCGCCGGCCACCGGGATGCCGTCACAAGCATCGGCTTCGACCCGAGCGGTCGCACGGTCGTGACCGGCAGCGCCGACGGCAGCGTGCGGCTCTGGGATGCGCTACCGGAGGGGACGACCGAGCCGATCGACATGCGCAGCAAGGTCGCGGTGCGGGCGTTCTGGGTGGGGGGCGACGTCGTCAGCGTCGCCGGCCGAGAGGCTCGAATCCTCTCGACGACCGGCCGCGTTCTCAGAACCGTGACGCTGCCGGGCCCGATCGCGGCAACCGCGGCCAACGGACGTTTCGTCGCGCTTGCGGACGCGGCCGGCAACCTGACCGTCGCTTCTCGGAGTGGGTCGACGCCCGTCGAGCACCTTCGTGGGGTCACCGCGCTTGCGTACGCCAGGACCGGGACTCTGCTCTCCGGCTTCCGAGACCACAGTGTCGTCGTCGGAAAGCTCCGCCTGCACACTCCAGGGCCCGTTCTCTCGCTCGCTGCCGGCGGCGACCGCTTCCTCGTGCGGCTGCCGCGGGAAGTCCGGATCTACACGGATGCGGGTCAGCTCCTCAGTACGATCCACGCGACCACGCAACACGCGGTTCTCTCGCGTGGCGGACTTGGCGTCGCCACCACGAAGGGCAGGGTCGTGCAGCTATGGAACGCCACGACCGGCGAGCTCCTCCACACCCTGAGAGGCCACCGCTCGCTCGTGACAGACGCGGAGTTCTCGCCGAATGGGCGCGAACTGGTCACGGTCAGCGACGATCACCGGGGGCGCGTGTGGAACGCTCGCACCGGGCGGCTGCAACAGGTTCTCGTCGGCCACTTCTTCCCGGTCTACTCCGGGAGCTTCAGTCCGGACGGGCGCTGGATCGTCACTGCGAGCCAGTTCACTGCGGGCCTCTGGGACGCACGGACGGCTCGGCTTCTCTTCTACCTCGGCCGCGACACCGCGCCTCTCACCGGCGCGAGCTTCAGCCCGGACGGCAACTGGATCCTCACCGGCAGCAATGACGGCACCGCGCGCGTCTACCACTGCCTGATCTGCCAGCCGTTGCCGGGGCTCGAGGCGACCGCCGAAGCCCGTCTCCGCGCCCTTCGCTGAGCAGGAAGCGTCCCCGCCGCCGGGGAACTCCGGTGCGTGGACGAGGTGATCCGCCGCCGCGCGGACGAGATCTCCCAGGAATGGGACGCAGGGACGCCGCAAGAGAACTGGCTTCGCGCGGAGCGAGAGTTCACCGTCGCGCACGACTACGACACGGCCGACCGGGATCTCGAGCGGCTCGGAATGACGCTCTCGCGCCTGCCGTCGGAAGCGGGCGTCGAGTGGCGCCTCACGCTGCCCCGCGGCGAGCGAGTCGAAGCATGGGAGCCCGGGACGAATGGGCTCGAACCGCCTCAGGACATCGTCCACCTGATCGGGAGCGTCACCGCCGGCAAGCAGCTCGTCCCGGGGCCGCCGCTGGGGGACGAGCCGGGGATGCGGCGGTTGCGTGAGATGTTCGAGGTGCAGCGAGTCACGTTGCTCACCCACGATCCGGGCGTACGGGTGGGGAAGGACGCGGAGAACCTCCGCCTGCACCGCGACGCGGCGAGGCGGACCGGCGCGCTCCTCCGCAGTGCGCGCGCGTACCTCGACCCGAGCTGGCGACGTCCGCTGGGCGACGCGCTTCGGCAGCTCGACGAGGCGACGGAACCGGTTCGTGACCTCGATATTGCGCTTGCCAACCTCCGGAGTGAGCTCGAAGGCCTCGACGAGACCGATCAGCGTGCAAAGGCGTTGATCCTCGCGCGGCTCGAGAAGGAGCGCGAGCGCCGTCGCCAGTCGCTTCTCGAAGCGCTCGACAGCGCCGAGTACCGGTTCGTGCTCGCGCGCCTTCGTGTTCCTCCCCGGCTTGCCGACGGCGTCAAGGCGGTGCCGCTCGGGTCGCTCGCCGGAAGGGAGCTTCTGCGCCTCGCGAGAGTGGTTGCCCGGCTCGGCAAGGAACCTGACGAGGCGGCGATCCGTCAGCTCCGGGTCGTCTTCGAGCGCGTTCGCCATGTAGCAGAGCTCGCGATGCCCGTGGAAGCCGTGCGCAAGAGAGTCCTCGCCGACGCCCACGTTCTCCAGGAACTGATCCGCGAGCACCGCGAGTCCGTCGTGGCGGAGCAGCGACTGCGGGGCGCGGTGGTCGAGGACGTGCGGACCGCGGCCGCATTCGCCGCCGGCCGTCTCGCCGAGCGGCAGCGCGGCCGGCGCGAGCGGGCGCAGGAGCGCCTGCCCTCCGCCTGGCAGCGGCTGCGAGAGAGCGCGTCCTACTAGGACGGCGGAGCGCAGCGCGGTTCGTGCCGTGCGGCCAGCTCGAGCAGAAGCGCGTGCAGTGCCTCCCGTTGCTCGGCGTCGAGCGGCGCGAGGAACTCGTCCTCCAGCCGCTTGCTCAGCGTGCGGAGCCGGGTGAGCGTGCGCTTGCCGTCGGCCGTGAGCCGGACGATGTGCCGGCGCCGGTCGTCGGGATCTCGCTTGCGCTCGATGAGCGTCTTCTCCTCGAGCTCGTCGAGGAGGCCGACGAGCGTCCCGCGGTCGTAACCGAGGGAATCCGCGATCGCGGCCTGTGTCTCAGGGAGCCCTTCGTCCAGCAGCGCGAGGATCGCGTAGTGGTACGGGTTGAGGGCTTCCTTCTCGTACATCTCCAACGAGCGGCTCTTGGCCGCGAAGCCGAGACGCTTCAGCAGGAAGAGGCTCGACGCTACGAGCTCGCTCGGTAGGCGCGCGCTCTGCCTTGTGTCGATCTGGGTGTCAATGGTCATTTCGTTCGTCCTTCGTGGAATAGGGTAGCGCGGCCAAGCGTTACCTTCACGTATAGTTGGTCATACCAACGATTGGAGGAAGTGCTTGATTCCCACGTTTCATCCGGTTTCACCTCGGCGGCGATGGAGTGCTCTCGCCCTCATCGTCACTGCTCAATTCATGGTCATCCTCGACGTCGCCATCGTGAACGTCGCTCTCCCGTCGATCAAGTCCGACCTGGGCTTCTCGCAGACGGGACTTCAGTGGGTGATCACGGCGTACGCCATCCTCTTCGGCGGGACGCTGCTCCTCGGCGGCCGGCTCGCGGATCTGCTCGGCCGCAGGCGCATGTTCATGGTGGGCCTCGCGCTCTTTGCCCTGAGCTCGCTGCTCAGCGGGTTCGCCTGGTCGTCCGGCTCGCTCATCGGCTTCCGCGCCCTGCAGGGGCTGGGCGGCGCGCTGCTCGCTCCGGCTGCGCTCTCGCTCCTGATGACGACGTTCGCCGAAGGACGCGAGCGCAATCGCGCGCTCGGGATCTACGGCGCCGCTTCGGGTAGCGGCGCGGCCGCCGGTGTCCTCCTCGGCGGTGTCCTGACCTCGTACTTCGGTTGGTCGTGGATCTTCTTCGTCAACGTTCCCGTCGGGGTTGTTGCGATTGCCCTGACGCCGTACCTGCTGCGCGAGAGCCGCGCGGATCTGGCGCATCGGCACTTCGACTTCGCGGGCGCGACCTCGGTCACGGCCGGGCTCATGCTGCTCGTCTATGCGCTGACCCGGGCGACAACCGACGGCTGGAGCTCTGCGGTCACGGTCGGGTTGCTGAGTGCCGCCACAGCACTCGTCGCGGCGTTCGTCGCGATCGAGTCACGGTCCCGCTCGCCGCTCCTGCCGCTGCGGATCTTCCGCCTGCGCGCCCTGTCGGCGGCGAACGCGACGATGGCGATCGTTGGAGCCGTCACCTTCTCGGAGTTCTTCGTCCTCACGCTCTACCTGCAGGACGTCCTCCACTACTCGGCAGTGCAGAGCGGCGTCGCCTTCGTGGCCTTTGCTCTCACGGTCGTCGTCACCTCGAACCTCGCGCAGTTCGTCGTCGGGCGCGCCGGGGTACGGGCGACGCTCGCCACGGGTCTCGTGCTCGCGACGATCTCGATCGCCCTGCTGGCGCGGTTGCCCGTGGACGGCCATTACTTCTGGGATCTGTTCCCGGCCTTCGTCCTCGGCGGCGCAGGCATGGGCTTCTCGTTCGTGCCTGTCACCATCGCCAGCCTGGGCGGCGTCGATCGCGCGGACGCCGGCGTCGCCTCCGGCCTCGTGAACACGAGCCGGCAGATCGGCGGCGCGATCGGTCTCGCGGCCATCAGCACCGTCGCAGCGAGCGCCAGCTCGAGCTACGCAGGCGCTCACTCGCTGGCGGTCACGAGCGCGCCGGCGGCGGTGAACGGCTTCCAAACGTCGTTCGACGTCCTCGGCGGCCTGATGGTCGCCGCGATCGTCATCGTCGGGGTCTTCCTCCGACCGGCACGTGAGCGGGTGGAAGAGGTCGAGCCGGTCGAGCTTCAGGAGGCGGCGTGACCAGCCGCGACGACCGGTCCTTCCACCGGCAACGGATCGACGAGCTGCTCGGGCAGCTGGACGCCCAGCGGTGGCAGCAGCTTCTGCTCGAGGCCGCAGGCGCGTATGCGCCCGCCCTCGAGCGGGAGGAGGAGCAAACCCGGCAGCAGCTCGCGGAGCTTCTCGGCTAGGTCCGGGAAGCCCTAGCCGACAGTCGCAAGACAGCGAGAGACAACTGCCTCACAACGCGATGTGGAGGGCCGCGGGGCCGGCGGCCCTCCGTTGCTAGTCCACGAGATCCTTGGCTCGCAGCTCTTCGAGCGCGGACTCGGACTTTCCGAGCTCGAGGTCCATTCCCGCGAGCACGCGATCGGTCTTCGTGAACCGGATCTGGTCGTACTGCACGATCTGGATGCGGTTCCCGCTCGGATCGCGGAAGTCGAGCCGCGGGCCGAGCACCTCGACGCCCGATCGGTCGAGCGCTTCGCGGGCGGCCTCCTTGTCGTCGACGACGAGGCCGAAGTGCGGTTCCTCCGCTCGCGGCCCGCGTTGAAAGAGGGCGATGAACTGGTCGCCCATCTCCAGGAAGGCGGCGTGCGGCTCGCTGCGATCCACCGCGGTCGGCTGGAAGAGGTCGCAGTAGAAGGCGACCGCCTCTTCGATGTCGTCGACCTGCAGCGCAACGTGATTGATCCCGACAAGACGTGGCTTCATGCAGGAGTTCTAGCGGCGTGCGGTGCCGACGATCATCGGGCGCTCGACCTTCGGCGCCTTGGGCACCTCGCCGTGCTTGACCGACTCGACCGTGAAGGGCGATGCCTCGATGCCCGCGAGCGTGTCTCGGTTGGGGTTGCAGCCGCAGAGGTTGTAGAGGGGCCTGATCCGGTCCTGGCGTCTCGCGATCGTCGGGTCAGCCGAACGGACGTGCTCGAGGAAGAGCAAGCGCCCGGCGGGCTTGAGGACACGCGCGATCTCTGCGAGCGCCGTCTGCTGGTCGGAGACGCTGCACAGGACGAGGGTCACGACCGCCGTGTCGAAGGTCGCGTCGGGGAAGGGCAGGCTCTCGGCCGCGGCATCGACGATCTCCGCCGGCCGGTCGAGCGTCTCGAGGCGGCGCTGAAGACGACGGCGCATATGCTGGTCCGGCTCGGTGAGCACCAGCCGTGTGACCTGCTCGGGATAGAGGTCGAGGTTGAGGCCGGTGCCTGCGCCCAGCTCGATCACGTCCCCCTCGGCGCCGGCGAGCAGTTGCCGCCGCTCCTCGCGCAGGCCCGCCGCCTCCGAACTCTTGCCGATCGTGTCGTACAGCGCGGCGAACAGCCTTCGCATCATCTCGGCGCGAGACTGGCAGGCGGCGGAGGCATGCGTCAAGCGCGCGCCGCGCAGACTCATGGCGCGCGGCTACGCTCGGCCGATGACCGGCCCCGCCAGTCCGTCGCTCTCTCCAGCACAGCTGGCGCGTCTCGCGGAGCTCGGGGAGGAGCGCACGGCGCGCCCCGGCGACGTGCTGTTCACGGTCGGAGACGAGACGTATCCCTTCATTGCGATCCAGGAGGGAGAGGTCGCGATCCTCGACGCAGCCGGCAACGAGCTCGTCCGTCACGGCACCTCGAGCTTCCTCGGTGAGCTGAACCTGCTCTCGGGCCAGACCGTGTTCTTGACGGCGGTCGCGACGGAGCCCCTGCGCTACATCGCCGTGGAGCGGGACGACCTGCGGGGTCTGCTGTACGACGACGGGCCTCTCAGCGATCTCGTGCTGACGACGTTCATCGCGCGGCGCGAGGCGTTGCAGCGCGTGGCGGGAATTGGAGTCGAGATCGTCGGACCGCGCTCGTCGGAGTCGACGATGCGCCTGGTCGGGGTCGCGCGGGCCAACCGGCTCCCGTTCACCTGGCACGACGAGGGACTCCCCGAGGGCGAAGATCCTCCGTTGGTGCGCCTTCCGGGCGGCATCGAGCTGAAGCGCCCATCGGGCGGCGATCTGCTGCGCGCGATCGGGTTCGGCCGCGAGCTGGAGCGCCGGGAGGAGGTTGACCTGCTGATCGTCGGCGGCGGGCCGGCCGGGCTTGGGGCGGCCGTATACGGCGCCTCGGAGGGCCTCGACACGCTCGTGGTCGAGAGCACCGCGCTCGGCGGGCAGGCGGGATCGTCGATGCGGATCGAGAACTATCTCGGCTTTCCGGCGGGGATCAGCGGCGCTGAGCTGACCCTCCGCGCCGTGGGTCAGGCGAGGAAGTTCGGAGCACGGCCTGCGACTCCGTACAGAGCCGTCGCCCTCGAGCCCGGAAGCGGACGCCATGTCGTGCACCTCGAGGAGGGCCGTGAGATCGCCGCGAGGGCGGTTGTCCTCGCGACCGGAGCGCAGTATCGACGCCTCCCGCTCGAGGATCTCTCCGAGTACGAGGGCACGAGCGTCTTCTACGCTGCCGGACCGCCCGAAGCGCAGCTGTGCGGCGCCTCCCGCGTGGCGGTCGTCGGCGGCGGCAACTCCGCGGGCCAGGCTGCCGTCTGGCTTGCCCGCGGCGGAGCGCTCGTCACGCTCTTGCATCGACGCTCCGATCTGCGGGAGACGATGTCCGATTACCTCATCCGCGAGCTCGAGCGCTACCGCGTCGCCGTGCGCGACCGCAGCGAGATCGCCGAGCTCCACGGACATGGCGGACACCTCGAGGCGGCGACCCTCACCGACGGCGATCGCCTCGCGTTCTCGTTCCTCTTCCTCTTTCTCGGCGCGAGGCCGTGCACCGACTGGCTCGGCGACACGGTCGCGCGACATGCGGACGGTTTCGTCCTCACCGGCGAGGCGGCCGGGGGCGGCTATCTGCTCGAGACCAGCATCCCTGGGATCTTCGCCGCGGGTGACGTTCGCTCGGGCTCGACGAAGCGGTGCGCGGCCGCCGTGGGCGAGGGGTCGATGGCGGTTCAACTCGTGCACCAACGTCTGGCCGCGGAGCCGGTGGGAGTCGGATGAGCAGCGCTTGCACCCATCTCGAGGATGTCCAACTGAGCGAGCTTCCGGCCCAAGTGGACGGGTGCGAGGACTGCCTCCGCACCGGCGGCAAATGGCTCCACCTCCGCATTTGCCTCACCTGTGGGCACGTCGGCTGCTGTGACAGCTCTCCGAACCGGCACGCGACCGCTCACCACCACGAGACGACTCATCCGATCATCCGCTCGCTCGAGCCCGGCGAAGACTGGAGCTGGTGCTACGCGGACGAGGTCGCGCTCGCGATCGGCGGGGTGAGCGGCGAGACTCGTATTCCTCCGTCCCCGCTCGGATAGTGGCAGGGCCGCCCTACACCGGGCACTGCATGTGCGGGGGCGTGCGCTTCGAGCTGATCGAGGAGCCGCTCAGTGCCGGCTACTGCCACTGCACGCGTTGCCAGCGCCGGACGGGCACCGCGGCCTCCGTCCAGGCGCGGGTTGCGGCCGGAACTGTCCGGCTGCTCGCCGGCGAAGAGCTCGTTCGCGACTACGCACCCGGAGACGGCTGGTCGAAGAGCTTCTGCTCGACCTGCGGAAGCGCGCTCTGGAGCAAGGATCCGGACACGGGAGAAATCGGGAGCGTCCGCCTGGGACTCTTCGATCCGAGCCACGGGATCCGTCCGCAGTGGCACACGTTCGTCGACTACGCGTGCGAATGGGAGCCGATCCCGGAGGACGGCCTCGAGCGCTATCCCGAGGGCAAGCCGCGCTAGCCCGTTAGACGATCGGCGGGCTCAGCTGCTGCTGCGCCGGGTGGGAAGGCCGGCCGAAGTAGAATCCCTGCGCCTGGTGGCAGCCGAGCTTGCGCACGATCAAATGCTGCTCCGAGGTCTCGATGCCCTCGGCGACGAGGTTCAGCTGCAACGCGTGGCCGAGATCGATGATCCCCTTGAGCAGCACGAGGTCGCCGTCCTGGCTGTCGACATTCGCCGTGAAGCTGCGGTCGATCTTGACGACGTCGATCGGGAACTGCCGTAGGTACGAGAGCGACGCGTAGCCTGTCCCGAAGTCGTCGAGCGCGAGGACGACTCCGAGATCCTTGATTGCCTGGAGCGTCTCGGCGACCCGCTCGTCCGACGAGAGCAGCGTGCTCTCGGTGAGCTCGAGCGTGAGCAGCTTCGGCATCAGGGCCGACGAACTGAGCGCGTGCTCGATGTGGCGAAGGAACTCGGGGTGGTGGAGCTGGCGAGCCGAGACGTTCACCGACATCTGGATCGGGCGACCGTGCAGGCGGTAGAGGCGCATTGATTCCTTGCAGGCTTCGGTGAGCACCCATTCACCGAGGCTGACGATGAGGCCCGTGTCCTCGGCGAGCGGGATGAACTGGCCCGGGGGGAGCTCGCCGAGAGTCGGATGCTCCCAGCGGACGAGTGCCTCGTAGCCAGTGATTTCGTTGCGGTCGAGATCCACGACAGCCTGGTAGTCGAGCCTGAACTCGCCGCGTGCAATCCCTTCGCGCAGCTCGGCGATCCGCTCAGAGCGCTCGACGGCGGCGCGGTCGAGCTGTGGGTCGAAGAAGGCGTAGCCGATGTCGGGATGACCCTTCGCCCGGTACATCGCGATGTCGGCCTCCTTCAGCAACAGCTCGTCGTTGTCGCCGAAGGCGATGCCGATGCTCGCGGTCGTCTGGAGGATCCCAGCACGGCTCTCCAGGGGAACGGCGATCTCAGTGAGCAGCCGTTCGGCCACTCCGACCGCGTCCTCGGGGGTGAGAGGCTCGGCCAGGACCACGGCGAACTCGTCGCCGCCGAGGCGAGCGGCTGTGTCGCCGGGGCGGACCGACCGCTTGATCCGACTGCCAATCTCGTGGAGCACTTCGTCGCCGAGGTCGTGTCCCCAGCGGTCGTTGATCAACTTGAAGCCGTCGAGGTCGACGTAGAGCAGTCCGGTCGCCTCGCGCTCTTCGCGTCGGAGCATGATCGCGTGACGCAGCCGCTCGTGGAAGAAGGCGCGGTTCGCGAGCCCGGTCAGCGGGTCGTAGAGCGCCAGCTGCCGCAGCTGCTGCTCGGCCTCGCGCTCACGCGTGATATCGAGGAGGTACCCCTGGAGGTGGAGAGGCTGTCCGCGCTCGTCGAGCACGATCACGCCCTCGTCACGGAGCCAGACGACGCGGCCGTCGCGGGCGATGAGGCGATACTCGACGCTCAGCGGCTCGTGTGTGTCATGCGTATGTGCGTGAGCGACGAGCACGCGCTCGCGGTCGTCGGGGTGAAGGAGCCGCTCGAACAGGTTCGCCTCCGCAGCCCATTCCTCGACGCTGTAGCCGAGGAGAGGCTCGATCTGCCGGCTCGTGAAGATGTTCGAGCTGACCTCGTCGAGCGCGTCGACGTACACGACGAGCGGTAGCTGCTCGATCAGCGTCCGGTAGCGGCGAGCGACGTCGTCCGAGGACGGGCGCTCGTCGTCGCCTCGGAAATCAACCGGGACCGCAGACACCATCACGGAATCGGCGTATTTGGAGGAGCGGGCGTCCCCCGGACGGGGTATCGGGTCTGAGCAGCTCGGACTAGAGGCCCGCGCGGAAGGTGATGTTCGTGAGGCCGACAAACGTCTGTGCGACGGCGAACTCGTTGACAGTACCGTCGGGCTGGTGGTGGATCTGGATGTATGCCGCCCAGGGGAATCGAATCTTGTCGCGAGGTACTACTAGTACGCGTGTCCGGTGAGGGCTTTCGCGATCTCGAAGCAGACGGTGATCAGCACCGCCGCCAGTACGACGATCGCTCCCAGCGCGGCGGGAACCATCCGCCAAGGGTGCTCCTCGAACCCCGGGTGGACGTGCGGGTGCGGTAGGTGCGGGTGGAGCACGGCAACACCTCCTGTGCCGAAACGACCCACTCCTACCGCGTTCCCACGGATGTCAAACGAGGTGGATCGGTATCAGGCAGGAACCTTTGCCGACGGGTCCGGGACGATCCGGATGTAGGGCTTCGGCTCTTCCCAGTCTCCGAACAGCTCCTTCGCCTCGTCGTTCGAGACCGAGCCGGCGATGATCACGTCTTCTCCGGGGTGCCACTGCGCCGGAGTCGAGACCTTGTTCTTCGCCGTGAGTTGCAGCGAGTCGATCACGCGCAGCACCTCGTCGAAGTTGCGGCCGGTCGTCATCGGATAGACGAGGATCAGCTTGATCTTCTTGTCCGGCCCGATGACGAACACGTTGCGGACGGTCTGGTTGTCGGCCGCCGTGCGGTCGGCCGGGTCGCCCGAGACGTCGCCGCCCAGCATCCCGTACGCCTTCGAGACCGCGAAGTCCGAGTCGCCGATCATCGGGTAGTTCGGCCGGGTGCCTTGCGTCTCCTCGATGTCGTCCGCCCAGCCTTCGTGCTTGTCGATCGGGTCGACCGAGAGCCCGATGATCTTGACATTGCGGCGGTCGAACTCCGGCTTGATCGACGCCATGTAGCCGAGCTCGGTCGTGCAGACCGGCGTGAAGTCCTT
>DASSLB010000127.1:0-6350 GCA_035689945.1 Gaiellaceae bacterium
GGCGGGCAGAAGGGGACGTAGATGTCCACGGGGACGATGCGGTCGACGCCCTGGAGGATGGTGTAGTTGTTGAACATCCCGCCCGAGCTCGCGCAGACGCCCATCGCGATCACCCACTTCGGCTCGAGCATCTGGTCGTAGATCTGGCGCAGCGGCTCCGCCATCTTGTGCGCGACGCGCCCCGAGACGATCAACAGGTCGGCCTGGCGCGGCGAGGAGCGGAAGGCCTCCATCCCGAAGCGCGCGATGTCGTAGCGCGCGGAGACGATCGACATCATCTCGATTGCGCAGCAGGCGAGCCCGAACGTGTCCGGCCACATCGACTTCGTCTGCGCCCAGCGCACCGCCTTCTCGAGCGTCGTGATCCCGAGCGCGCGCTCCATCTCGTCGACGCCGAGCTCCTCCTCGAAGTGCGACGGCCCCTTCGTGGGCCAGAGCAGGCGTTCGGACTGGAGCCCGTAGTCGCGCAGGCGCGTCGGCTCGTCAGCCACGGGGCATCACCAGTTGAGTGCGCCTTTCCGCCAGATGTAGACGTAGGCGACGAGCAGGATCACGATGAAGAACGCGAGCTCTGCGAAGCCGAACCAGCCGAGCGCGTGGAGCTGTACGGCGAGCGGATAGAGGAAGACGATCTCGATGTCGAAGACGATGAACAGCATCGCCGTGAGGTAGAAGCTGACGCTGAAGCGCTGGCGCGGCAGCGGGCCGGTCGAGACCCCCGACTCGAACGGCACGGTGCGGGCGCGGGTACGGCGAGCCGGTCGCTGCGCGAACTTGAACGACATCACCATCATCGAGCCGGGGATGACCAGCGCGAGGATCCCGTAGATCAGGAATGGCAGCCAGCTATGCAGCATCTACTTTGCGCGTCTCCCCTTACCCGTTCGCGCACTCGAAGCACTCACCGAGCGGCTGACGTTATCAATGTCGCTTGGCCTGCACTTGCGAGTACTGAATCGCCGTAGCGGAGCCTGCAGCGGCTGTTACAAAGTCGGCTCGCGCGGCTATCTGCGCGACCGGGTGAGCGGAAGACACGTTGCTACGATGCGACGCACATGGAGATCCAGGAGCGCACCGAGAGCATCGTCTCGCTGACGCCCGCCGCGGCGGCCAAGATCCGTGACTTGATGGCCACGGAGGAGGACGTCTCGGTGCTGCGCGTCGCCATCGAGGGCGGCGGCTGCTCCGGCTTCCAGTACGGCCTCGGCTTCGACCGCGGCGCCCAGGAGGGCGACCACGCATTCGAGTGCGAGGGCGTAACGGTCGTCGTCGATCCGTTCAGCGCGCCGTACCTCTTCGGTGCCCGGGTCGACTATCTCGAGACGATCCAGGAGTCCGGGTTCAAGATCGAGAACCCGAACGCCGTCTCCTCCTGCGGCTGCGGCCACTCGTTCCAGGTCGCCGAGGGCGAGGCGCCCGAGGACGCAACCGGCTGCGGATCCGGTTGCGCCCACTGACGCTGCTGGCGTCACCCGATTAGGGCAACGAAGCGCGGGTCCTCACGAAGCGACGTGAAGTCGTCGTCGGCCTGCGCGTTCTCCTTGAACTTCGGCCACTGCTCGACGGATTTGCGGAGCGTCTCAAGCGCGTCGTCGCCGCGACCGAGCATGCTCTCCATGCACGCGATGTTGTAGAGGATCAGGGCGTTCCCCGGGTACTTCTCGAGCGCCACGTGGCACGCGGCAAGCGCGCCCTCCCAGTCCTCCTGCTTGTAGTGCTCGAAGAAGTCGTAGAGCTCCGCCCCGGGCGGGAGCCGGTACGCCTCGCCGCGCCGGCCGCCCACGGAGAGCACGATCGTCTCGTCGCTGGTCGCGACCGCCTTCCGTGTCGCCCCCGGCTGGACGAAGACCACGGTGCCCTGGGGCGCGTCGATCTCCTCGCCGTCGAGCGTGAACGTCGCTCCTCCCTGCACGACGACGTACAGCTCCTCGTGGCCGTCGGCACCGGGACCGAGCTCGTCATGCTCGCCGATGACGTCCTCGCCGGCCTTCGCCTGGTAGCTGGCGCTCGCGCCGAAGGCGCCTATGTCGAGCGTGCGGCGGAGGCGGATGTACACCCGGTCGCCGTCACCCTCGCGCCCTTCCTCAGGAAGCGAAAGAACGCGGTACGTGGTCTCTGTGGTTGCCATGCGGGCCTCCTTCGAGGTGGGGTCTTGAGTGCGGCGGCGCGAAGCTGCGCCGCGCGATCCGCGTGAACGAGCCGGGCGTAATGGGGGTCTGACACGTGCGTGGCGGCGCCTCCTTCCTTGGCGTAGAGTATCTCGATACCGAGAAACTAACAGACAAGGTATCTTGACGTCAAGAGGAATTTCGTGAAGACTTCTGCCATGGCCAGACCTAGGCGCGATGAGCGGGATCACGTGGACAACTTCCTCGAGGAGATCGGTGCCGATCTACCGCCCGACCTCGATTTGACCGTCGAGGGGATCGTCGAACGCATCGCTGGCATCAACCGGCGGATCAAGTGGATGCACGACGAGACGCTCGACCAGCTCGGCCTGACCATGAGCGACTGGCACGTGCTCACGTCCTTGCGGTGGTCGGGCAAGCCATACCACCGCAAGGCTGGATGGTTGGCTCGCCGCGCCGACCTGACGAGCGGCGCGATGACGAGTCGGCTCGACGCGCTCGAGAAGGAAGGGCTGATTCGCCGGCTGCGCGATCCCGACGACCGGCGCAGCGTGCTCGTGGAGCTGACCAAGAAGGGCCGGGAGACGCACGAGCAGGCGATGGCGATCCAAGCACCGAAGGAAGCGCTGCTCGCCGACGCGCTGACGGAGAGGGAGAAGGAACAGCTGAACTCGCTCCTGCGCCGCGTGATGATCACGCTCGAAGGCCGGCATCCCGGTAAGCACGACTAGAGTCGGCGCAGCAATGCGTGTTGCCGTCGTCGGTTCCGGCCCGGCCGGCTTCTATGCCGCCGGAGCCCTGCTGTCCGCCGACCCCCCGGCCGAGGTGGACATGATCGAGCGGCTGCCCACGCCCTGGGGCCTCGTCCGCCTCGGGGTCGCGCCGGATCACCCCAAGCTGAAGTCGGTCTCGCGCGCGTTCGAGCGGATCGCCGAGCAGCCGGGGTTCCGCTTTCTCGGCAACGTCGAGTTCGGCCGCGACATCCAGCACGCCGACCTCCTACGCCTCTACGACGCCGTCGTCTACGCGGTCGGCGCGCAGACCGATCGCCGGCTCGGGATCCCGGGCGAGGACCTGCCCGGCTCGTGGGCGGCCACCGAGTTCGTCGCCTGGTACAACGGCCATCCCGACTACCAGGAGATCGCCTTCGACCTCTCGGTCGAGCGTGCGGTCGTGATCGGGAACGGGAACGTGGCGCTCGACCTTGCGCGGATGCTCGCGCTCACGCGTGAGGAGCTTGCGCCGACGGACGCTACGGACGCGTCGATCGCGGCCATCGCGAGCTCGCCCATCCGCGAGATCGTGGTCGTCGGCCGTCGTGGCCCCGCACAGGCGGCGTTCACGACACCCGAGCTGCAGGAGATGGGGGCGCTGGCCGGCGCGGACGTCATCGTCGATTCCGCAGACCTCGAGGGCGCGCAGCCGCACGGCGTGATCGCCGAGCGCAACGTCGCCGTGCTGCACGAGCTCGCGGCGCGCGAGCCGGAAGGCAAGCCGCGCCGGGTCGTCTTCCGCTTCTTCGAGTCGCCGGTGGCGCTCCTCGGCGAGGAACGTGTCGAGGGAATCGAGCTCGTTCGCAACGAACTGGACGAGAACGAGCGCGCGGTGCCGACGGACGTGCATGAGACGCTGGCGTGCGGTCTCGTCTTCCGCAGCGTCGGCTACCTCGGCGTCGAGCTGCCGGGCGTGCCGTTCGACGCGCGGAGCGGGACGATCCCGAACGACCGCGGGCGGGTCCAACCGGGCGTCTATTGCGCCGGCTGGATCAAGCGCGGCCCGAGCGGCGTGATCGGCACCAATACGAAGGACGCGACCGAGACCGTCGAGCTCCTGCTCGAGGACGTCGCGGCAGGCAGCATCGAACGCAAGCCGGATGCCAACGCGGCCGCCGTTGACGCGCTGCTCGCCGAGCGAGGCGTCCAGGTCGTCGAGTACGACGGCTGGATGGCGATCGACGAGGCCGAGCGCGCCGCAGGAGAGAAGGCCGGCCGGCCGCGGGTCAAGCTGTGCACGTGGGATGCGCTGCTTGACGCAGCCCAGCGCGTCGCCCGCTCCCTCTAACGAGGGACATCGGCTCGAGGTCGAGGGCCGATGGACAGGGCATGGAGTCCTTCGTGGTCGAATGCCTCCAGTGCCATGCGATCCGCGTCGCGTGCCGCCACAACCTGAAGCATCACTTCGACACCCCCGAGTGCCCGGAGTGCGGCTACCTGGGGTGGACACCGGTGCTCGGGCCGGTTGCGGCGGAGGAGCGGGTGCCGCGGAGGGCCCGCCGTTCGGAGCGCCGCCTCCACTTGGTCGCCTAGCCGCAGCGGCGTCCTTCCGACCTTCCCTACACTCGCCTTGTGGCGAAGACCGAGGAGCGGGAGCTTTGGGGAGGTGAGACTACGAAGGCGGTGGCGAACTTCCCCGTCTCGGGCGAGCCGATCCCGGCGCCCGTCGCGCGCTGGCTCGGTCGCATCAAGGGCGCCGCGGCACGCGTAAACGCCGAGCTCGGCCTGCTCGACGAGGGCAAGGCGGAGCGGATCTCGGCCGCTGCAGCCCGGATCGCGGACGGCGAGCTCGACGATCAGTTCCCGATCGATGTCTTCCAGACCGGTTCCGGCACCTCGTCGAACATGAACGCGAACGAGGTGATCGCGACGCTCGCGGGAGAGGACGTCCATGCGAACGACGACGTGAACATGGGCCAGTCGTCGAATGACGTCTTCCCGTCTGCCGTCCATCTTGCGGCTCTCGACGAGATCGTCAACGACCTTCTGCCTGCGATGGAGCGGCTGGCATCGTCGCTCGAGGCGAAGGCGCAAGAGTTCGACGACGTCGTCAAGTCGGGGCGGACGCACTGGATGGACGCCGTGCCGGTCACGCTCGGCCAGGAGTTCGCCGGCTATGCCGCGCAGGTGCGTCAGGGCATCGCGCGGGTCAAAGACGCTTTGCCGCGACTCGGCCAGATTCCGCTAGGCGGCACCGCGACCGGGACCGGGCTCAACACGCATCCCGAGTTCGCGGCTCGCGTGCGCGAGCTGCTCGCGAGCGAGACGGGGCTCGAGATCTCGCCGCCGGCAGATCCGTTCGAGGCTCAGGCCGCACGAGACGGGATCGTGGAGGTCTCCGGGGCGCTGAAGACGGTCGCCGTTTCGTTGACGAAGGTCGCGAACGACATCCGCTTCCTCGGCTCAGGCCCTCGCGCCGGCCTTGCCGAGATCGCACTCCCCGAGCTCCAGAAGGGGAGCTCGATCATGCCCGGCAAGGTGAACCCGGTGATGCCGGAGGTCATGACGCAGGTCGCGGCCCAAGTGATCGGCAACGACGCCGCGATCGCGATCGGCGGGATGCAGGGCCACTTCGAGCTCAACGTGTTCGTCCCGCTTCTCGCGCGCAACGTCCTCGACTCGGTGAAGCTGCTCGCAAGCGCGTGCCGGCTCCTCGCCGAGAAGTGCGTGGATGGGATCGAGGCGAACCGCGAGAACTGCGAGCACTACGCCGAGCTGACGCTTTCGGCCGCGACCGCGCTCAACCCGTACATCGGCTACGACGCGGCCACGGCGATCGTGAAGGACGCGGCGGCCTCCGGCCGGTCGCTGCGCGAGGTGGCGCGGGAGCAAGGCGTCGAGGAGTCCGTTCTGGACGAGGCGCTCGACTACCGCAAGATGGCCAAGCCGCACGGCTAGGCAGAAAGCGCTGGGAAGTCCAAGCGCCAACCGCCGCGGGCGCTCCTCCTTTCTATTAGCCTTGCAGCGCTTTCCTCGTGACAAAGCACAAGCGAAGGGGGATTTCTAGATGAGTTACCGCAAGCTTGGCTTGCTGCTCGGTCTCGCGCTCGTTGCGTTTGCCATCCTCGGAACGGCGATCGCGGCGGCCGGCGACGATCCGCAGCCGATCGATTTCACCCACAACGGCATCGACGCGCCAGCGCCGATTGCGCAGGCCGTATGGGGCTCCGGCCCGGCCGTCAAGATCGGAACGCCGTTCTGCTCGACGGCGACGTCGAATGCGGCGAACGTCAACACGGACTGCGAGACGAAATCGGTCGGACCGCACAACGAGACGTCGATCGCGGTCAACCCGACGAATCCGCTCAACATCATCGGCGGGGCGAACGACTACCAGCTAGGCCTCAACCCGGGCGGGCACGTGTCCGAGACTCTGCTCTCGCGGGCGCATGTCTCGTTCGACGGCGGCAAGACCTGGACGGAGTACCCGCTCAACGCGAACTCCACC
>DASSLB010000128.1:0-17463 GCA_035689945.1 Gaiellaceae bacterium
CGAGCCGCAGCCTGGGTTGCGCGTGGCGACCTGGCGGCTAGACGGGGGGATCACCAGCGGGCGGCCGAGCTCTACCGCGCGGCGGCAGAGGCACTACAGGACGTCCGCTTCTAGAGGAACGAAGGAGGTGATTAGTTGACCGAGGCACGGCTCATCTATGTGTTGCTCATCGCGTCGCTCTTCGCGTACACGCTCGCCTGCTTGAACGTCGGGCACCTCTTCGGCGGCCACGGCATGAGCGACGGCGGCGGCCACTAGCGCATCCTCGCGGCGACGCGCTCTAGGCGTCGCCGTTCGCGGAGCCCATGCGCTCCAGGACAACCTGTGGCACGCGCGCGGTCCGGCTAAGCCGCACGCACATGCGAACGACCTCTGCGCAATCCTCGGGGCGGATCATCTCGTCCGGCTCGAGCCCGGACCACTGCGCCATCGGCGTGTCGACGAACCCCGGGCAGAGGGCGATCGCGCGCACCCCGTCGGCGTCGAGCTCGGCGTTGAGCGAGCGGGTGAGCGCGATCACGGCCGCCTTCGTGGCGCCGTAGGTCGCAAGGCCCGGCGTCGGGAGCGTGCCCGCGATCGAGGCGAGGTTGACGATCCATCCTTTCGAGTCGCGGAGGAGCGGGATCGCCGCCTGCGTGACGAGGAAGAGTCCGCGCAGGTTGACGTCGAGCTGCAGGTCGAGGTGCTTCAGGGGTAGGTCTTCGACCCGCCCACCGATGCCCACGCCTGCCGAGTTGACGAGCACGTCGAGCCGGCCGAACCGATCGCGATGCTCGGCGACGACCCGCTCGCAGTCCTCCGTTTCCGCGATGTTCGCGGTCACAGCGAAGGCGCCGAGCTCCGCAGCAGCCGCCTCGACGCGCTCGCGCCGGCGGGCGGCGAGTGTCAGGTCGAAGCCCTCATCCCGCAGCATTCGCGCGATCGCCAGCCCGATGCCCGACGAGCCGCCGGTGACGAGAGCAGCCCGGCCCATTGCGCCTACAGTAAACGGCGTGGAGACCGAGGCGGCCGGACTGACGAGCCTCACGGCCGGCGGAGGGTGCGCGGCGAAGTACTCGGCCGCGCGGCTCGAGGAGCTGCTGAAGGGGTTCGTGCCGGCGGGGGCGGAGGATCTCCTCGTGGGCCTCGACCCCGCGGACGACGCGGCCGTCTACCGGCTCGACGACGAGCGTGCGCTCGTCTTCACCGTCGACTTCTTCCCACCGCTCGTCGACGACCCCGCCCTCTTCGGACGCATCGCCGCGACGAACGCGCTCAACGACGTCTTTGCGATGGGCGGCATACCGCTCCTCGCGCTCTCGATCGCCGCCTTTCCCGAGGAGCTTGCGACGGAGCTTGTCGCAGCGGTCTTCTCCGGAGCCGACGAGGCAGTGCGTGCGTCCGGCGCAATCCTCGCCGGCGGCCACACGATTCGCGACAGCGAGCCGAAGTACGGTCTCGCGGTCGTCGGCACCGTCCATCCGGACGGGGTCTGGGTCAAGAGCGGCGCAGAGCCCGGCGACACGGTCTTCCTGACGAAGCCGCTCGGCACGGGCCTCGTGCTTGCCGCGAAGGGCAACCTCGCCGAGGCGGCACGCTGGATGACGATGCTCAACGACCGCGCCGCCGAGGTCTTGCGGCCGTTTTCGCCGCACGCCGTCACCGATGTCACCGGCTTCGGTCTGCTCGGCCACGCGCACGAGACCGCTGAGCGGAGCGGCGTCAGGATCCGTCTCGACGCATCCGCGCTCCCCGCGCTCGACGGCGCACTCGATGCAGCACGCGGAGGCGTCCGGACCGGCGGCGATCCGCGCAACCGCGACTTCGCGGGCGCTCATGTGGCGAGCGAAGGTGTGCCCGACGAGCTCCTCGCGCTCGCCTACGACGCCCAGACGGCGGGCGGGCTCCTCGTGACGCTTCCGGCGGAGAAGGCGCTCTCGCTCGAGGCGGAGTTCGAGCGCGCCGGCCTCTTCCTCGCACGCATAGGCACCGTGGAGGAGGGGGCCGGCGTCGTGCTGGAACCGTAGGTCCCGGAAAACCCCTCTACACTCGATCCGTGCACGCCGGGTCCGCATCGGCCGCGGTGCCGCGCCGGCTTGCGCGGACGATCTCTCCCGTCTTCTTCCGTCGCATCGCGTTCGCGGCCGTCGGCGTGCTGATCCTCATCGTCGCCACGGGAGCGACCGTGCGCCTGACCGGCTCGGGCCTCGGCTGCCCGCACTGGCCGACCTGCACGACGAGGCACGCTCTGCCGCGGGGATACCACTCGGATATCGAGTTCTCGAACCGCGTCGTCTCGGCAGCGACAGTGTTCACAACGCTCGTCCTGGCGCTGGCCGGCTGGCGCACTCGCGGTCTCGGTCGCAGCGGGCGCTGGCTGGCGACGGCAGTCTTCGTGGGAACGCTCGCGCAGGCGCCGCTCGGGGCGATCACCGTCTACTACGACCTCAACCCATACCTCGTGATCACGCACCTGCTGCTCTCGTTCACGCTCATTTCACTCGCGGTGCTGGCGCTGCTCGAGGCGTCGCGCCTCGTCCGCGGTAGCTCGCCGCCGCTGCCGGGGATCGCTCGGTTCGGAGGCGTCGCGCTCGCGGTGGCTGTGGTCGGGCTCGCCGTGAGCGGCACGGCGGCGACGGCCGCAGGACGTTTCCCGGGAAGCTCCGGCACGAAGATCGTGCCTCGTCTCGGCTCGTTCCAGCCCTCGGTCTACTGGCACGTGCGCACGGTCGCCGCTTTCGGGATCGTTTTCCTCGTGCTCGCGGCCTGGGCCTGGACGCAGCGCGCGGCATACCCCTGGCTGTTGCGCGGGTGCGCCGGCCTGCTCGCGATCCTCGCCGCCCAGATGACGATCGGCGAGGTGCAGTACCGGACGTACGGCGACGTGCCGTGGTGGCTCGTGCTGTTGCACGTCGCGACGGCGGCGACCCTGGTGGGTTGGACGGCGGGCGTCGTGGGTCGTCTCTGGCGTCCCCTTGCTGCCGACTCGACCTAGACTGGGGAAATGTCGGAGCTGATCGTCTCCTCGCGGCCGGAGCTCCGCCGCCCCGTGCTCGTCGCTGCGTTTCGTGGCTGGAACGACGGCGGCCAGGGCGCGACGCTCGGAGCCGGGTATCTGGCTCGCCAGTGGAGCGCCGAGGCGTTCGCGGAGATCGACCCGGAGAACTTCTACGACTTCCAGGCGGTTCGGCCGAACGTGTCCCTCGAGGAGGGGCTGACACGGAAGCTCGAATGGCCGTCGAACACCTTCCTGCATGCGCCGATCCCGGATCTCGACCGCGATGCGGTGATCATGCTCGGCGTCGAGCCCAACCTTCGCTGGAAGACGTACTCGCAACTCGTCCTCGGCCTGGCGCAGGATCTCGGGGTCGAGCTGGTCGTCACGCTCGGGTCGCTCCTCGCGGATGTGCCACACACGCGGCCGGCTCCGGTGAGCGCCGCGGCGAGCGATCCGGCGCTCGTGGAGGAGCTCGGAGTCGAGCCTTCGCGTTACGAGGGGCCGACCGGCATACTCGGCGTGCTCCTCGACGCATGCCGGCGCGCGGGTATCCCGTCGGTCAGCCTCTGGGCCGCCGTGCCGCACTATGTCTCGCTCGCGCCGAGCCCGCGTGCGGCACTCGCCCTCTGCCGCCGCCTCGGCGAGCTGGTCGGCACCGACATCGATCTTGCGGAGCTCGAGCAGGCGGCGGAGGAGTACAACGAGCAGGTGACTGAGGCGGTTGCGTCCGACACCGAGACGGCGGCGTACGTCGAGGAGCTCGAGCGGCGCGTCGACCTGATGGAAGCCGCCGAGGAGCTTCCGTCCGGCGAAAGCCTGGCCGCCGAGCTGACCCGCTTCCTCCGGGAGCGGGAGGAGAACGGCGAGGGCGGCGGCGAGAGCGCCGGCGGCCCCGCGGGCTAGCACTTAACCCGCGAGCAGCTCGATTCGGTTGCCCCACGGATCGGCCGTGTAGAAGCGGCGGACGCCGGGGAGCGAGTCGTCCCAGTCGACTGTCGCGCCCGCGGCCTGGAGGCGGCTCGCCAGCTTGTCGAGCTCAGTGCTGCGAAGGCGGAACGCGGGATGTGCCTTACGTGCCGGTGCGAACGGTTCCTCCACGCCGACGTGGAGCTGGCCGCCTCCACCGAGCGCGAACCAGACGCCGCCACGTGAACGCAATGGTTCGGGCTTCTCGATCTCGTCCAGGCCGAGCAGCTCGCCGAAGAACCGGCGCGCGTCCGCCTCGCAGCCCGGCGGCGCCGCGAGTTGGACGTGATCTAGCTCGATGGCGCGGGCTTGTCGGCGGGCGCGTCTCCGGCGGGCTTCTCGTTCTTCGGTGCCGAAGCCTCGGGCTTCGCGCCGCCGCCCTTGCGCCTCCGTCGCCGGCGGCGCCTGGTGCGGCCGCCGCCCTGCTTCGGCGCCGGAAGATTCTCGGCGAGCGCGAGCGCGACCTCCTGGATCGTGCCGAGCCGCTCGCGCGCCTCGTCGATCAGCTTCGTCGCGCGCGGCGTGTAGCCCTCCGCCGAGGCCAGCAGCGCGGCCCCCACCGGCAACGGCAGCTCGAGCGCGGCCTTCACGAGCTTCGCGGCGTTCTCCTCGTGCCTGTGCCCGCGCGAGTTCGCGAGCGCACCGAGCAGGCGCTTCGCCTCCGGATACTCCGCCGAGGCACGGCGGTCCTGCACCTTGCGTGTCGCGCGTGCCAGCCGCCATGTCCAGCGGGCGAGGATCTGCTCGGGCGCGTCCGGCTTCTCCTCGCCGATGGCGCGCAGAAGGATGCGGATCCCCGGGAGCCGCTCCTTCTCCCACGGCGGCGCCTGCGTCACGAGCGTGACGAGGTCGTCGAAGTCGGCGCGCTCGACACGCATCGAGACGCGGTCCTGCAGCGCCATCATCCGCAGCCGCCGGTTCGGGTTCTCGGCCGCGGCGGTAGTCAGGAACTGCTCGAGAGCCGCCTTGCTCGCGCTGCGGTCGGTGAGCTTCTGGACGAACGAGGCGCGCTCGTCGAAGCGGATCTGGCGGCCGGCGATCGTGGCCCAATAGCGCTGCTCCTCCTCGTCGAGGTACTTCGGGTCGATCCGCTGCCACTCGCGCTGGATGACGCCGACGCGGCGCCGGACGTCGGGCGTGACCGGAACGAGCCAGGGCGCCGGCGTGAGGCGGCGGCGGGCGCGGCGCTGCGAACGGCGGCGCGGTGCCGGGGTAACGCGTGCGCCCTCGCGGTAGAAGTCGGCGTCGAGGAGGGAGTGGAGCGAGACGACGCGCTCGTTGTGAGTCGCGGCCTTCGGGACGAAGTCGACGACGATCCCGGCTTCCTTGCGCGGATGGAGACGCATGATGCGCCCGATCCGCTGCTGGTACACGCGACGCGAGGCAGTCGGCGCGAGATGCATGCAGACGGTCGCTCGCGGCGAGTTCCAGCCTTCGGCGAGCAGCTGCGCGTTGATCAGGACGTTGATCTCGCCGCGCTCGTAGGCGGCGAGGGTCTCGGCGAGGCGCACTGGCGGCGTCCGGCCCGAGACCGCTTCGGCCTTGAGCCCGGCTGCGCGGAACTCCTGCGCGAGGTTGTAAGCGTGATCGACGCCGGCCGCATAGACGATGCCGGGCGTGTTGTCGAAGCGGTCGCGGTAGAGGCTTGCGGCGGCCTGGTTCAGCGCCTGGTGGTCAAGCGTCTTGGCGAGGATCTCCTGGTCGAAGTCGCCGCCGACGATCGGCACCGAGTTGATCGCCGCGACAGGCGGCACGCGCAGGTCGCGCAGCGGCGCGATGAGCCCGCGGCGCGCGGCGTCCTGCAGCGGCAGGTCGTCGACCGAAGCGGGGAAGACGTCGGAGACCTGCTTTGCGATCAGCTGCTCCGTCGCCGTCATGCCGATGTAGATGGGCTCGGGGAACGAGCGGATCGCCGCCGAGGTCTTCTCCCCGAGCGCGGTGTGAGCCTCGTCGCAGATCACGAGCTGGTACGCATCGCGGTCGATCGAGTCGACGTGTCGCGCGAACCATGCGTACGTCTGGATCGTGAGCGGAGCCTTCTTCGCGCTGCGGCTGTCGCTCGTGATCACATCGGTGAGCCGCTTGCCATAGCCCTCGGTCGTGAGATCGCGCGTGAACTGGGAGACGAGGAGGCGCCGGTGCGTGAGGATCAGGACGCCCAGCGCTCGGGCGGCCTCGACGAAGCCCGCAGCGGCGATCGTCTTCCCCGACGCGGTCGGGTGTCGGAACCGGTAGCGGCGGACGGCGCCGGGATCGTCCTGCTCCGGCTCCTCGGGCAGCTCGGCGTCCTCGATCGCGACGACGAGCGTCGAGTCCTCGTCTTCGTCCTCGACCGCCTGCTCCTCGAGCTCCTCGGCCGTCGCGGCGTGGCCGTTGCCATTTCCATTGCCGTTCGCGTCGTAGCGCTGACTCGCGGCGATGAGCTCGGTGAGCATCCCTGCAAGCGCGTCGACCTGGTGGCGGCGGAGCGCTGTCCCCGAGGCGGTTCGCGGCTCGGGCTCCGCGAGCACACGCTCCAGGCCGAGGAGAAGGCCGTAGCGAACGTTCCACTGCGCCGACGGGGTCTTCTGTCCGGCGTCCATCTCGGCGACCGCGTCGTCGAGAGCGCGACGGCGCGCGGTGCCTTCGGCGAGTGCCTCGGCCGGATCCTCGCCGTCCCGCAGGAACGGCTCGCCCGCCCACGCTTCGGCGCGGAGGGCGGCGGCGACTATCGGGTCTGTCGCCTCCAGTGAGCTGGTCGGCTGCTGAATAGCTTCTTGCATATGCGCAGCACGGTGCGGTGCTGCCATCCAACGAAAAGATGCGCTGCGCTCGGCTGATTCCCCTGTGCGAGCGGCGCAAGCGGAAGAATACCCGCCAGGCCGGATCCGTCAACGTGTGACGGCTATGTGCCGAGCCCGCCGAAGATGGCGAAGGGGTTGGCGGGGCTTGTCTCCCAGACAACCTGGCCACCCGGCTCGACCTCGCCGTGCAGGCGCGTTGCCAGCGCGTCGGCGTCCTCCCGGCTCGCGGCACCGACGATGAGGTACTGGAAGCGTCGCTCGGGCTTGTAGCCCTCCGCCTCGAGGCGGTCTGCAAGCTCGCCTGCTTCTTGTCGGGACGAACACTCGACGCGAACCTCCCACGGCGCGAACCCGCGGTCGAGCTCTTCTTCCTCCCAGGTCCCGCCCGCCGGCTCGTCGTCCCAGCGGTCCTCCTCGTCGAGCCAGTGCTCGACGCGGCTGGTACGCGCCTCGATTCCGTTCTCACGGAGCTCCGCCTCGACGACCTTGTGCGCTTGCTCTGCTTCGGTGCGACTGTCGGCGTAGACGAAGACGGTGTCGCCGTCGCGGGAGACGGCGAGACGCCGCTCTCTCAGCTCCTCGGCCAGCTCTCGCGCCTCCGAGCCGAGGTCGCCCGCGAGGCGGTCGAGCAAGCCCGCGGCGTGCTCGTCCTCCTCGACCTCGATCCGGATGCGCCAGTCGTCTTCGGCCATGTTCATTCGAGCCTAGTCTGCGTCGGTGGACTGGCGCGAGCGGTACGAACGCGCAGCGGCGCGTTATGCGGTCGGAGAGACGCGCGAGCTCGACGAGCGCCAGCTCGTGCAACTCGCGAACTCGGCGTGGGCGGCGGGGCTCTCTTTGTTGATGGCCGGCGACCGCGATGCGGCGGTGGAGTGGCTGCGGCGGTCCGCCGAGCGGTATCGGGAGAGCTGGAATGCCGGGGAGGCGTCGGATGCGTGGGGCCGGCCGATCGGCGCGATGAAGGCGCTCCTGATCGCCGGCGACGACACGAGTGACGCGGCTCGGTGGACGCTCGAGACATGTCTAGGTGTCAGGCACCTGGACATGTCCGTATCGCCGATCGGCCGCTACGCAGCGGCGCTTGCGCTCCTCGTGCTCGATCGAGATGAGGAGGCGGGAGTCATCGCGGCGACGCTGGGTGAGGATTTCCCGGGCGATGTCGCCATTGCTCTCGTCGCGCTCGCGTCGCACAACCCGGGCGCGTATCGGACGGCCGTCGCCGGGGTACGGACATCGTTCGAGACCCGGGACGCGTTTCTCGAGGAGCTTCCGGTGTCCGATACCGCGCTCGCGCTCGACGCGCTCGCGGGTCGGCGCAACCTCGTCTAGAGGTTCGCGGCGGCGGCGCGGTCGAGGATCGCGCGCGTTGTTCCCCCTGCAGCTCGCGCGAGGCTGCCCGGCGTCTCGTGCGACGGCTCTCCCGCAAATGCCCGCGCCACCGCATCCGCCTTGTCCTCGCCTGCCACGAGGAAGAGGAGCTCGCGCGTGGAGCAGAGACGCGGCAGCGTCATCGAGATCCGGTCGACGAACGGCTCGTGTCCGGCGTCGGAACCGATCACGTCGCGGTTGACCACTTCGAGCGTCGGGAAGTCGGGGAAAAGCGACGCGACATGTCCGTCGGGGCCCAGGCCCAGCAGGACGAGGTCGAAGGCGCCGACGTCGTCCAGCTCGCCCTCGTACTCCTCTGCGCCTGCGTCGCGCTCGAGCTCGCCGCGCATCCGGTGAACGGCCGTCGGCCCGTGTTCGAGCCGGTCGAGCAGCGCCTCTTTCGCCATGCAGTAATTCGAGTTGTGGTCGTCGGGCGGCACGCAACGCTCGTCTCCCCACCAGACCTCGACACGGCTCCAATCGGGCTCGAGCTCGGCTGCTAGCTCATATGCGCGCCGCGGGGTAGAGCCGCCGGTGAGGACGATGTCTCCGCCGGCGCGCGCCTGGCCGGCAAGCCGTTCCGCTACGAGCCGAGCGGCCTCCTCGGCGTCCTCTACGACGGTGATGTAGACGGTCATCCGCCTTCGGCGAGCTCACGCGCTCGATCCATCGCTGCCTGGATCGCGTTGAGGAACGCTGCCCTCACTCCGGCCTGCTCGAGCTCGCGGATCGCGGCGATCGTCGTGCCGCCTGGCGAGGTGACCGACTCGCGCAGCTCGACCGGATGCATGCCCTGATCGCGGAGCTGCTTCGCCGTCCCGAACATCGTCTGCACGACGAGCGTCGTCGAGATCTCGCGCGAGAGGCCGAGCAGGATGCCCGCCTCGATCATCGCCTCGGCGAGCAGCGCAAAGTAAGCGGGGCCGGATCCCGAGACCGCCGTGATCGCGTCCATCCACGTCTCCGGCACGCGCACGACACGGCCGAGATGCGAGAGGAGCTCTTCGGCGAGCGCCAGCTGATCGTCGCCCGCGTGGGCTCCGGCGCAAATGCCGGCCATCCCCTCGTGCACGGTCGCCGGCGCGTTCGGCATCGCACGCACGACCGGAACGCCGTCCGCGATCCGCTCCTCGATGTGCGCTGTCGGGATGGCGGCCGCCACCGAGACGACCGTCTGCTCGGTCGTCAGGTGGATGCCGATCTGGGAGAGCAGGGCGTCGATGTCCTGCGGCTTGACGGCGACGACGACGAGTCCGGCGCCCGCGACGGCGGCCGCGTTGTCCGAGGTGGCCTCGACGCCATAGCGCTCACGCAGCTCGGCGACCCGGTCCTCACCGCGGTTGGTGACGACAACCTCCGACGTCTTGCGCCAACCGGAGCTGAGCAGGCCGGAGAGGAGTGCCTCCCCAATCCGGCCGCCGCCGAGGATCGCAATCTTCTTGCTCACTGTCGGAAGCCTAGGCTGCGCGAGGCGCGGGGAGCGGGATCAGCCCGCGGCCGAAGCCGGCGAGGAGATAGACGCTTGCGAGACCCGCCCATTCGCCGTACGGCTCGAGCAGCTCCGCCGTTTCCCAGGTTTCGACAACCCGGCGGCCGCGCAATGCCCGGACGAGCTTGACCAGGCCGAGGTCGCCGACGAGCCCGTGCTCGTAGCGGCCGAGTCCCTCGAGGCAGACCACGCCCGCCGACCACGGGCCGAGACCGCGCTCGCGCTCGAGCCGGCGGACGACCGCGTCCGTCGGCAGCTCGTGAAGGCGCTCGAGGTCGAGCGAGCGACAGAGACGGACGATCGCCGACCCGCGCCGCTCGTGCAGTCCGAGTCGCCGGAGCTCGAACGGCGCCGCCGTCGCGAGAGCCGCGGTGGACGGCGGTTCGCTGAGGCCGTCGGGATCCGGCGGCGAGAGGGCCCGGGTCACGGAACGCTCGAGCCTTCGTGCCGTCTTCGAGTCGATGAGTTGTCCGCAAACTGCGCGGAGGAGCGCCTGCGCGACGGTCGCGGTACGGATCGGACGAAGTCCCCGGAGGTGCTTCGTCGCGCGACCGACCAGCGGATCGTTGGCGAAGCGGCGGAGAAACTCGGCGTGGTCGTCGTCGAGCGCAAGCATCCAACGCAGCTTCCCCGCGGCAGTAGCCGACTCGGATCGAATCGTCACCGTGCCGTCTCGCGACTGGAACGCGCGGGCTACGCCGCCACCACAGCGAGCGGTGACGAGGCCGTCGCGCACGCTCCGCGTCGCGTCGCCGGCGAGCCGCGCGGAGAGCGCGAGCGAGTACGGACCGCGAGGACGGGCGGCGATTTCGACCACATCTCGAGCCTACTGCCTCAGCTGGACACGGCCCGAAGAGCGTCTTGCGAGGAGTCGGGGAGGGACCTACCGTCGAAGGAGTGGCAAGACCGCTCAGCCCGGTCGACTTCCTGCTCGCCCTGCTCGTTGTCGCAGCCGTGCTGATGTTCTTCGCCCACGGCCGCGGGCACCGAACGCCGGCAATTCTCGCCGATCCGGTGCGCACGCCCGGCGTCCTCAACCCGGACGTGACGCAGGCGAACATCCGCTCGACGATCTGCCGGCACGGCTGGACGGCGACGATCCGTCCGCCCGTCGATTACACGAACGCACTCAAGCAGAAGCAGATGCGGCAATACCGCGAGTTGGGCTCGCTTTCCGACTACCAGGAAGACCACCTGATCAGCCTCGAGCTCGGAGGCAACCCGACCGACCCCCGCAACCTCTGGCCCGAGCCTTATCCGCGCGCCAGTGAAGTCGATCGGATCGAGAACGACCTCAACGCCCAAGTGTGCTCGGGCGCGCTCACGCTTGCGCAGGCCCAGCAGCGCGAGGACACGCTGAAGCACACGGAGGGCTAGCTAAGCGTCGAGCTCGGCGAGGAGGCCGGCGACGTCGAGCGGCTTCGTGAACATCGTGAACGCGCCGTCCTCGGTGCGTGGCCACTCCTGCTGCGGCCGATCCCGATAGAGCTCGACGCCGTTCGAGTCCGGATCGTTCAGGTAGATCGCCTCGCTCACACCGTGGTCGCTCGCGCCGGTGAGCGGGATACCGGCGTCCATGACGCGCTGCACGGCGTCGGCGAGCGTGCGCCGGTCGGGATAGCGGATCGCCGTGTGAAAGAGGCCGGTCGTGCCGGGCGGCGGGGGAGAGCCGCCCTTCGACTCCCACGTGTTCAGCCCGAGGTGGTGGTGGTAGCCGCCGGCCGAGATGAAAGCCGCCTCCTCGCCGTAGCGCGCCATGAGCTCGAAGCCCAGGACGCCGCAGTAGAAGGCGAGCGCGCGTTCGAGGTCGGACACCTTGAGGTGCACGTGACCGATGTCGACGCGGGGATCGAGCGATCCGGACATCAGGCCCCCGCCGCCTGCGGGAGCCAGCTGAACCGCACGAGGGCGATGGTCAGCCCGACAGCTGCCCACAGCGCCAGCACGCCGATGTCGCTCCAGACGATTCCCACGCCGTGCACGTGCGCAGCGTATGCCTTGTGCAGTCCGTCCGAGAGATGCTCGACCGGGAAGACCTGCGCCACGTGTCGCAACCAGGAAGGCAGCTGGATGTTCGGGACGAAGACGCCCGAGATGAAGTAGAGCGGCAGCATGATCGCCTGCACCATCGGCTGGGCCGCGTCCTCGTTCTTGATCGCTGTCGAAAGCGCGTATCCGAGCACGCAGAACGTGATCGAGCCGACGACCGCCGTCAGCGCGATGCCGGGCAGCGTCGAGGTCGGCACCTTGACGTGGTAGACGAATCTGCCGAAGGAAAGCAGGACGGTCAGCACGACGATCGAGACGGTGACGGCGGTGAGCGTCCGACCGGCGATCAGGGCCCACGCAGGCATCGGCGTCGCGCGACGCCGTTTGAGGATCCCGGTCTCGCGCTGCGCGGTGATCGTGATCACGAGATTCACGAACGACGCCGCGATCACGCCGAGCGCCGCCAGCCCGGGCACGTAGTACGCCGAGGCTTTCGTCCGTCCGGGGCCGACGACGTGGTCGCCGAAGACGCCGACGAAGATGATGAGGAAGAGGAGCGGTAGAACGAGCGTGAAGAAGCGCGCCTGGCGGTTGCGAAGGATCCCCAACATGTCGTAGCGCGCCTGGTGGAGGACGAGGAACAGCCGCCCGCGCGCAGCTGCGGTCATGACTCCGCCTCCGTGAGCTCGAGGTACACCTGCTCGAGTGTCGGCCGACGCACGTCGAGGTCGGGCAGATCGATTCCGCGGCTCTGCGCCCACTCAGCGAGCGCTCCGACGTGCGCGAGCGGCGTGTCCGAAGTCAGCGTCACGCGACCGTCCTCACCCGCGAGCAGCGCGCGCAGCTCCGGCGGCAGGTCATCGGCGCTGGTTCCGTCCGGCAGTGTGAAGCGGATCGTCGCGGCCATCCGGTTGCGCCCGCCGAGAGTGCCGGGCGTCCCTTCGGCGACGATCTGACCGCCGGCGATGACCGCGATGCGGTCGGCGAGCTGCTCGGCCTCGTCCATGTAATGCGTCGTCAGGAAGACCGTCTTGCCGAGCTCGCGCAGCCCGTCGATCACGTGCCACGCCGTCCGACGCGCGGACGGGTCGAATCCGGTCGTGGGCTCGTCGAGGAAGATGAGCTCTGGGTCGCCGATGAGGGCCAGCGCGACGTCGAGCCGGCGCCGCTGTCCGCCCGAGAGCTGCGGCCCGAGCGTGTCCGCCTTCTCGTCGAGCCCGACGAGCGCGATCGTCTCGTCGATGTCGCGCGGATGGAGGTAGTAGCCGGAGTAGAGCTGGAGGCTCTCGCGCACCGTGAGTCCCGGCTCGGCGTTCGACTCCTGCAGGACGGAGCCCACCCGGTTGCGCCACGCTGCGTCGCCCTTCGCGGGATCGACGCCGAGGACGCTGACCTCGCCTTCCGTCCGCGTGCGGAAGCCCTCGAGGATCTCTACCGTCGTTGTCTTGCCTGCGCCGTTCGGCCCGAGGAAGGCGAAGATCTCGCCGCGCTCCACTTCGAGGTCGATCCCTGCGACGGCCTCGAACTGGCCGTAGCGCTTGCGCAGCCCGTGGACGGAGACGACCGGCTCCACGCGGCGAGTGTACGTCCGCTGCCTAACTCCCACCTAAGACGCCGGAGTGTGCGCTATACCTGACCCGAGCAGATGAGCAGCAAGCCGGTCGAGCAGCTCTCTCAGGTCATCGTCCGCTTCGCGGGCGACTCCGGTGACGGCATGCAGCTCACCGGCTCGCAGTTCACCTCCGAGGCGGCGCTGCTCGGCAACGACATCTCGACACTGCCCGATTTCCCGGCCGAGATTCGCGCGCCCGCCGGCTCGCTCCCGGGGGTTTCCGGCTTCCAGCTCCACTTCGCCGACCACGACATCCTCACCCCCGGTGACGCGCCGAACGTCCTCGTCGCGATGAACCCGGCGGCGCTGAAGACGAACATCGGCGACCTGCCGCGGGGCGGGACGCTGATCGTCGACGCCGACGCCTTCACCGAACGGAACCTCCAGAAGGCGGGCTACGCGCAGAACCCGCTCGAGGACGGCTCGCTCGACGAGTACCAGGTGCACGCCGTCCCACTGACATCGCTGACGGTCGGAGCGCTGAAGGACGTCGAGGGAGTTACGCCGCGCGAGGCCGAGCGCTCGAAGAACATGTTCTCGCTTGGGCTCATGTCGTGGCTGTACGGGCGTTCGATCAAGCCGTCGATCGAGTTCCTCGACGAGAAGTTCGGTACGAAGCGGCCGGAGATCGCGGCGGCGAACATCAAAGCGCTCCGAGCCGGCTACGCGTTCGGCGAAACGACCGAGTCCTTCGCAGTCACCTACGAGGTGAAGCCGGCGAAGCTCGCGCCCGGGACGTACCGCAACATCACCGGCAACCAGGCGCTGTCGCTCGGGCTCGTCGCGGCTTCGCGCCTCTCGGGGCTGCCGCTCTTCCTCGGCGCCTATCCCATCACTCCTGCGAGCTCGATCCTCGAGGAGCTGGCGGGCTACAAGGAGTTCGGCGTCCGTACGTTCCAGGCGGAGGACGAGATCGCGGCGGCGGGGGCGGCCGTCGGCGCCGCGTTCGGCGGCGCGCTCGGCGTCACGACCTCGGCCGGGCCGGGCATCGTCCTCAAGGCCGAGACGGTCGGGCTCGCGATCATGCTCGAGCTCCCGCTCGTGATCTGCGACATCCAGCGCGCCGGCCCGTCGACCGGGATGCCGACCAAGCCGGAGCAGGGCGACCTGTTGATGGTCATGTACGGCCGGAACAGCGAATCGCCGGTGCCGGTAGTCGCAGCGCGCTCGCCGTCCGACTGCTTCCACGCGGCGATCGAGGCGGTGCGGATCGCGCTTAAGTATCGCACGCCCGTCTATCTCCTCTCCGACGCGTACCTCGCGAACGGCTCCGAGCCGTGGCTCCTACCCGAGCTCGACACGCTGCCCGACCTCACGCCGACCTTCACGACGGAACCGAACGCGGGCGACAAGTTCCTCCCGTACCTGCGCGACGAGCAGACGCTTGCGCGGCCGTGGGCGCTGCCAGGAACGCCGGGGCTGGAGCACCGGATCGGCGGCCTCGAGAAGGCCGATCGCACCGGCAACATCTCGTACGACCCGGAGAACCACGACCTGATGACGCGGCTGCGCGCGCAGAAGGTCGCGGGCATCGCCGGGGACATCCCCGAGCTCGAGGTCGACGACCCGGCCGGCGAGGCGAAGCTGCTCGTGCTCAGCTGGGGCGGCACGTACGGGCCGGTCGCGGCCGGGGCGCGCCGTGTGCGCGCGAAGGGCAAGCAGGTCGCGCATGCCCACCTGCGTCACATCAACCCGTTCCCGCGCAACACCGGAGACGTGTTGCGCCGCTACGAGAAGGTGCTCGTGCCGGAGATGAACCTCGGCCAGCTCCTCCAACTCGTGCGCTCGCAATTCCTCGTCGACGCGATCGGCTACAACCGCGTCCGCGGCTTCCCGCTCCGCGCAGCCGAGCTGCAGGACGCGATCGAAGCCCTGGTGGCGGAGTGAGGGGAGGCGGAACTGTGCCCGCCTCCCGTCGCTCTTGGCGTCAGCCGATCACGTGGAAGACGAAGTCGAACTCCGTCCCGGCCGGATTGTGGTAGTTGAGCTCCATCGAGCCGCGCGCGTTTCGGTACTTCCCGGTGCCGCCCGTGATCGCGAGGACGGTGTTGCCGCTGTCGGAAAACGGGCCCTCGACGGTGATCTGGCCGCCCGGCAGGAAGGTCGTCCAGTTGCACTCCCATGTCTTGCCGACGACGATTCGGACGCAGTAGCCCTGATCGGTCCCGACCTGCGTGGCGTCGCTCTTGTCGTACACGGGGTTTGCGAACGTGAGGACGTTCCCCGCGTCATCGCCGGCTGTTCCGTTGGTGACCGCGTCGCTCGTCGCATGCTCGATCACGTGGATCGCGTGCCCGCCGCGACCCGCCGGCTTACCCTTGGCTGCCGCGTTCACCGCTATGACGGCGACGACACCTGTCAGCAGCACGACGGGAATGACAAACCGCTTCATCGCTCCCCTCCTTTGTCGAACCCTGTCGCACCCGCCCGATTCGGCGGGATGTCCTGCCTATCATCGAACTCGATGACCACCGGTGGCAAGCTGTGAGGTCGCATTGAGCGAGGGCAACGGACAGCTGACCGCGAAGGATTTCCGCACCGACCAGGAGGTGCGCTGGTGCCCGGGCTGCGGCGACTACGCGATCCTCGCCGCGCTCCAGTCGTTCATGCCGGAGCTCGGGATCGCGCGCGAGAACACCGTCTTCATCAGCGGCATCGGCTGTGCGGCGCGCTTTCCGTACTACATGAACACGTACGGGATGCACTCGATCCACGGCCGCGCGCCGGCGATCGCGACCGGGCTCGCGACGACGCGGCCCGACCTCTCCGTCTGGGTCGTGACCGGCGACGGCGACGCGCTCTCGATCGGCGGCAACCACCTCATCCACGCACTCCGCCGCAACGTCAACTTCAAGATCCTCCTCTTCAACAACCGGATCTACGGGCTGACAAAGGGGCAGTACTCGCCGACGAGCGAGCTCGGGAAGGTGACGAAGTCGACGCCGATGGGATCGCTCGACTGGCCCTTCAACCCGATCTCACTCGCGATCGGCGCCGAGGCCACGTTCGTCGCGCGCGCGATCGACACCGACAAGAAGGGAATGACCGAGGTGCTGCGCGCCGCGGCCGAGCATCGCGGCAGCGCGTTCGTCGAGATCTTCCAGAACTGCCCGATCTTCAACGACGACGCATTCGACGACGTCCGTGACGACAAAGAAGGCGTGAACCGGATCGTCCTGCGTGACGAGGAGCCGATCGTGTGGGGGGCCGAGAAGCAGAAGGCGCTGCGTCAGCGCTCCGACGGCTCGATCGAGGCGTGTGCGGCCGACGACGCGGGTGTGCTGGTGCATTCGGCGGCCCACGAGACCGCAGCGCTCGCGTTCGCGCTGTCGCGCGTGACGCAGGCGACCCACGGTGGAACGCCGGTCGGGATCTTCCGCAACATCGAGCGCCCGGTCTACGACGACCTGATGGCCGAGCAGCTCAGGGTCGCAGAGGAGAAGCGCGGCAAGGGCGACCTCGCCGCGCTCCTGCACTCGGGCGAGACCTGGGTCGTCAGCTAGCCGCTACGCGTGCTGCGGCTCGGTAGTGCGGCGGCGCGTGACCAGCCGTGGCGTCCAGCCGAGGCTCAGAGCAGTCGCACCTACTGCGACGAGGCCGATGATCCCGGAGACGGCAAAGGCGAGCTCCGTCCCGCCGACGTCGCAGAGCCAGCCCGTCATCAGTCCGGCCAGCGCTCCGGTGCCGTTGAAGGCATAGAAGTAGAGGCCGATCACGCGGCCTCGCAGGCGGTCGGGAGCGGCGAGCTGCATGATCGCGTTCGAGTTCGCCGACCAGGCGGTGAAGCCCGCGCCGGCGAGGAAGAGGAAGGCGCCGGCGAGCAGTGCCGAGTTCAGCGGCGCGAGCAGGAGCTCCGACGCCGAGAAGAGGGCGCCACCGACCAGCAGCGCCTTCGTCGACGCGCGCCCGAGCGCCGCCGCAGCGAGCGCGCCGAGCAGCGCACCGGCGCCGAAGGACGCGAACAGCAGGCCGTAGACGAAGCCGTGTGCCTTCAGCGTCACCTGCGCGAGTACGGGCAGCGTGACGTTGAAGTTGAAGCAGAACGTGCTGATCGCGAAGACGAGCGCGAGCAGGGCCATCATCCGCGGCTGTCTCCGCATCCACGCGAGCCCTTCGCGCGTCCCCGCGAGGATCGGCGGCCGCTCGAACTCTTCGAGCGGGAAGAACTCCGAGACCCGCATGGCGAGCAGGCCGAGCAGGACGGCGAGGTAGCTGATCGCGTTCACGAGAAAGCAGGCTCCGACGCCCGCGACTAGGAGGGCGCCGGCGACGGCCGGGC
>DASSLB010000129.1:0-5421 GCA_035689945.1 Gaiellaceae bacterium
CCGTCGAGGTCGAAGTTGCTGGTGAAGCCGACGCTGTCCGTGGGATCTGCCGCGAACGTCGAGAACGTAACGACGCCGTACGTGATCCGCGAGTTCGCGGCCGACAAGCCGGGAATCGCGGCGATCGCGACCGGAAGAACCATGGTGTCGCTGCCGAACACCGCGGCGTCGGTGTCGCCGAGGCGGTCGTCGATCGCCTCGACGTCCAGGACGTCGCCCGTGCTGGGATCGACGAGCACGGAGACGAAGACGTCGGTGTCCGGCAATCGGTCGTTCAGGAGGACGGCATCCGGTGTCCCGTCGCCGTTCGAGTCGATGTAGATCTCGTATTCGTTCGACGACGCAGGTGTCCGCCACGGGCCCTGCGTCGTGATGGCGAAGTAGGCCAACCCATCCGTGAGCGGGTCGGCGCCGAGCGATGCCAGCTGGGGCGCGTCGGATGTCGTGCCGACGTACTTCAGGTCGGCGGCCCGTTCGTCGCTCGCGTGGATGCAGCTCGTCGTCACCGACCCGCCGCAGGCCGGCAGGGAGCCGCTCGTCGCCTGAAGCTCGAAGCCGGCGACGAGGGAGGTGATCGCCGTGGGGCCGGTGCCCTGGCTGAGTTCGGTGCCGCTCAGCGGGAGCAGACCCGTCGCAATCCTTCCGTTCGGCAAGTGGAGCGTGGAGGGCTCGGTCATCGCAGACACGGGACGTGGCGCTGCGTAGACCGGCACTCGCAGCGTGGGGAGTCCGGCGCTCGTGAACAGCACTCGACCGCTCGCGTCCGCCACGTAATCGCGTGCGAGCGTGTCCTGCGTCCGAGCGACCGTCGGGTCGATCGGCTTCGTGAGCGAAGCCGGGGTGACCGTGAGCGTCACCGTGACCGTCTTTGTCTCGCCGGCGCCGACCGTGACCGACGACGGGCTCACCGTGTAGTCCGCCCCCGCCAGTTGTGTGATCGCGTCGTAAGAGACGGTGTAGGTCGCCGAGCTGCCGCCCTTGTTGACGACGTCGATCGTCTTGGTGAGCGTGGTGGGCGAGGCGGCGTCGACCATTCCGAACGACACGCCGACCGCGCCCGGATCGTCGGCGACGTAGGCGAGCACCTGATTGTCGAGCGCGGCCTTGGCGTCGATGCGGCCGGCACCGACCCTGTTCGGCGCGTAGCGGGTGCCGCTGTGGCTCGCGCCCGTGAACAGATCCTGGTCGGCGGTGTTCATGATGTCGGCCTTCACCTCTTCGGCCGTCCAGCCGGTGTGCTCGGAATGGACGAGCGCGGCGAGGCCCGCGACCTCCGGCGACGCCATCGAGGTTCCGGTGAACGAGATGCCCTGGTCGCCGGTGCCCATCGACGCGGAGAAGATGCTCGTGCCGACGCCGGTCACGTCGGGCTTGAGGTTGCCGGGGTCCCCGATCCCGCGGGACGAGCTGGAGTTGACCTCGTCGTCGTTGCCGGAGATGAGCTGCGGGAAGTTCCCCGCCGTCGTGCCGCTGACGGTCACGGTCTGGCCAGCCTGCAGCGCGGTGCGGATCCCGTCGGCTGCGGACTTGACGACCTGGACTACCGGGATCGTTGCGCTTCCGGCGATGCCGGCCGCAAAGGTCTCCTCGTCCTCACCGAGGATCACGCCGGTCGCGCCGGCATCTTCGGCGTTCTTGGAACGGACCGCCGAGCCGCAGCGGCGGGTGGCGCTGTCGTCCGTCCACTCGAGGAACACGACCTTGCCGGTGAGGCTCTGGGTGATCGGGTCGCAACCGTCGAGGTTGGACGTGTCCGTGAGCCTGACGACGCTGCCCGACAGGTCCGGCTTGGTCGCCCAGGCGTAGTCGGCCGAGCGCTGCGCCCCGTAGCTCTGGGGAGCGCCGTTCACCGTGGCGTGGAGCGTGTCGATCTGCGAGTAGGCGTCGACGCTGTTCGCGACCGAGACCACCCGTGTCGCGTTGCCAGGCGAGCCCTCGGCGTCGTAGAGATCGCCGGCGTTGCCGGCGGCGGCCACGACGCTGATCCCGAGCTGCGACGCGGCGTTTGCAGCCACCGAGTCGGCGTCCTGGGGCGAGGCGAAGTCGCCGCCGAGCGACATGTTGATCACGTCCACATGGTCGGCCGTGCTGCCGTCGCCGTTCGGATCCGCGGCCCTATCGATCGCCGCGGTGATGACGTCGGTGCTCCCGGAACAGCCGAAGACCTTGTAGGCGTAGAGCTTCGCCATCGGAGCCATACCCGGCCCGATGCGGAACATGCTCTGGTACGTGGCGAAGTCGGTCGGCAGCGCCCCGTAGCCTCCGGTGTACGTCGAGCCGTCGACGAAGTTCTCGCCGTAGCCGGCGGCGATGCCGGCGACGTGTGTGCCGTGGCCGTCGCAGTCGAGCGGGTTGGGATCGGGCGCCGGCGTCGTGTGGTTCGGGTCGCCCGCGTCGTACGCGTCGCCGACGAAGTCGTAGCCACCGAGGATCTTGCCCCTTGGGTCGGGATAGGTCGGCGCGCTCGTGTCGCTTGCGAGCGCGGCCTGGTACGCCGCTGTCGTCCCGGGGCCGCCGAGGTCGGCATGGGTGTAGTCGACGCCGGTGTCGATGATCGCGATCGTGCTGTTCGCACCGGTGTCGTTGTAGGGCGCGGTCGCCCACACCTGCGGCGCGCGCACGAGCTGCACGGAGTAAGAGAGCGAAGGAGTCTTCGGCGCGATCGGGTACACCGCCGTCACACCTGCGATGCGTTGCAGCGCTGCGAGATTCGCGACCTTCGTGTAGACGGCGACACCCGCGAGCACCGCATGCGTTTCGTAGAGGACGTGCGAGGCGCTCGGCAACGCCGCGATCACCCGGCTCTGCGCCGCGCGAACGGTCGCCAGCTGGTTCTGCGCCGCCATGCCGGCGGCGGTGCGTCCGCGGGCGAGGTTCGCGTTGTAGGCGCGGGCAGTCGCCTCGGTGCCGAGCTTGAGGAGGAACCCGTAGCTCCCCTTGGCGGGCACGCCCAGGCTGCGCAGCTCGGCCCCGCTTGCCTTCGAGAGCGCGATGTGGCGCGCCGCAAGGGCGGCGCTCTGCACGAGCGGCTTGGCGGAGCCATCGGGCGCTGCACCCGCGGCGGAGGCCCAGAGCACGGTGCTCGCAGCCAGTGCAATAGCCACCGGAACGATCCGGCTTCTCCCCCTGGCCCTCTTCATCCGGCCCCTAGTCATCACGACCCGCCCCAACCCTAGTCCGGATCGCGGGGAACTGCTAGGCGCGCAGCCAGTCCTCGAGGCGCGTGTGTGCGGCGGGACCGTGGTCGGCGCCGTCGAGCTCCGCCCGCAGCGCGCCGATCGTCCCGTGGCGCTCGGCGACGACCTCGTGCGCGTGGATCGTCTCGAAGTTGAGCTGCCTCGAGAGGACGAAGTCGCCGTCGCCGAGCTGGGGGAGCTCGTCGAGGACGCTCTTGAGCGCGACGCGCACGGAGTCCTCGACGAAACGCGGCTGGAGATGCGCGTGCTCGACGACGAAGAGCTCGTCGGGCCGCTTGAGGAGCTCGTAGATCGGCGAGCTCATCGAGCCCTCGACGATCTCCACGAGACGCTCCGCGTTGAGGCGCTCGCCCGTGCCTACGAGCAGCGTTCCCTGCCCGCGCTGGTTGTGCGTCGCGAGCGGGACGAGCTCGAGGATCCGCTCGACGTCGCCGTCGTCGAACCCTGCCTCTAGCAACCGGTCGGCGGCGGCGCCGCGGATGAGACCCTGCGCGCAGGGGCAGGCGTTGATCCCTGTCGCCTCGACTCCCACGACCCGCCGCACGTGCTCTCGGGATGCCGCGGCGATCCCGATGAGCGAGACCATCTCCTGGGTCGCGAGCCTCGTGACAGGCGTCCGACGCTCGTACGGGTAACGCGCCGTGATCCGCACCTCGGCGAGCAGCGCCCCCTGCCGGTCGACGACCCGGCGCGCGACGTGCTCGGCCAGGTCCTCGACGAGAAACGCGTCGTCGTCGACCACACCTTCCACCGCCTCCTCGAAGAGCTCGGGGAAGCGCGACATGTGGACGCCCTTGCGGCGCGGGTCGAGGTCGACCGTGCAGTCGATCGTGGCCGCGATGAGCTTCTCACCGCGCCCGCGCCCGATCCGGACCGCCTTCTGAACGCCGGTCACGCCGACGCTGGAGAGGCCGAGGGCGACTTCGGGGGCGGCGGCCTGCAGGTCGGGCGTTGGCGTACGGATCGTGCGGGCCATAGGCGCTAGGTTAGACCCCTCGTGACCGACGACAGCGACTTCGCCCGTCTCGTCTCCCTCGCGTGCCACGACCTGCGCACGCCGCTTGCCACCGTGCACGGGTTCGCGACGACGCTGGCACGCGGCGGCGGGCTCGAGCCTCCCGCCGACCGCTACGTTGAGATGATCGACGCAGCTTCGGCGCAGCTTGCCGAGCTGATCGACGAGCTCTCGCTCGCGTCGCGGATCGAGTCGGGCCGCTACGAGCCGACGATGCGCGAAACGGACACCCTCGAGCTCGCTCAGGCGGCTGCAGCGCGGCTCGGCGAGGATCGCGTGGACGTCTCCGGCTCGGGTGTTGCGCTCGAGACGGATCCCGATGCGGTCGAGCGTGGGCTGGCTGCGCTTTTCCAGTCGGCGCTCCGCCACGGTGGGCTGGACAGCGTCGAGGTCCAGGTGAGCGGAGGAGAGGTTCGGCTCTCGCCGGTGACGCCGGCTTCCGCGCCGGTCATCCTCGGCGAGGACCTGCGCGACCTCGGTGCGGCCGTCGCTGTGCGCCTCGTCCGGCGCCTCGGCGGCTCGGTCTCGGTTATCGGCGAGACGGTCGAGATCCGCCTGAGCTAGCTGGCGAGCTGCGCTGGCGCCGCGAGCTCGTGGCACGAGCGGCAGCGCGCCTCGTACTGCTCGAGCGCGCCGACGACGATGGTCGCGCCGTCGGCCGGAGCGGGCGCGCCGTCGACCAGCCGCTGCGTCATCGTCGCCGGGCCGCCGCAGCGGTGGCACACGGCCTGCAGCTTGTCGACGAGCTCCGCGCGGCAGAGAAGCTCGGGCATCGCTCCGAACGGGAAGCCGCGGAAGTCCTGGTCGAGGCCGCACGCGACGATGCGCATTCCCGATTCGACGAGGCCGTCGAGGACGAGGATGATCTCCGGCGCGAAGAACTGGACCTCGTCGACTCCGACGACGTCGTAGCCCTCGACGAGGCCGGGGATGTCGGCGGGCTCGTCGACCGCGACCGCGCGCATCCGGGCGCCGGCGTGGCTGACGACGTGAGCGATGTCATAGCGGTCGTCCAGCCGCGGCTTCACGATCAGCGCCCGCTGCCCGGCGATCTCGGCGCGCCGTAGGCGGCGGATGAGCTCCTCGCTCTTGCCGCTGAACATCGGGCCGCAGACGACCTCGAGCCAGCCGCCTGCATTCGGGAAGAGCCGGATCACGGCCCGGGAGCCTAGAGAGTCGGTCCGACGGACTTAGCTGACGGACTCTTTG
>DASSLB010000130.1:0-7052 GCA_035689945.1 Gaiellaceae bacterium
GAGCAGCCGCCGCAGAAAGGCTGCGTAACCGAGGCGACGACGCCGATCTCGCCGGCGCCGTCGACGTAGCGCCAGCGGCGCGCGGTCGCGTCCGGCGCCTCGAGCGCGACAGGTTCGAGCGGCCATCGCTCTGAGATGCGCCGGACGATCTCGTCGGCGCTGACGACGTCCTCGAGCCTCCAGCCGTTCGTCGAGCCGACGTCCATGAACTCGATGAAGCGAAGCACGTGGCCGCTGCCGCGGAAGTGCTCCGCAAGCGCGAGGACGTCGCCGTCGTTGGCGCCGCGCTTGACGACCGCGTTGACCTTCACCGGGAGCCCGGCGGCGGCCGCTGCGTCGATCCCGTCGAGTACTCGCTGCACCGGGAAGTCGACGTCGTTCATGGCGCGGAAGGCCTCGTCGTCGAGCGAGTCGAGGCTGACCGTCACGCGGCTCAGACCGGCTGCCGCAAGGGCGTCGACCTTCTGGGCGAGGATCGAACCGTTCGTCGTCAGCGCGAGCTCGAGCCGGTCGCCGTCCCGCGTCTCGATCGCCGCGAGCAGCTCGACGAGGTGCTCGACGTTGCGCCGCACGAGCGGTTCGCCGCCGGTGATGCGCACGGTGCGGACGCCGAGGCCGGCGAAGACGCCTACGACGCGGGCCAGCTCCTCGAGCGTGAGCAGCTCGCGACGTTCGAGGAACGAGTAGTCGCGGCCGAAGACTTCCTTCGGCATGCAGTAGACGCAGCGGAAGTTGCACCGGTCGGTGATCGAGATGCGCAGTGTCTCGAGCGGGCGCCCGAGGCGGTCTAGGAGTGGCTCCACTTCTCCAGTATGCGCGTTACTGCTCGGCCCACACCCGCACGAGCTCGACGAGCGTCGCGGCGGCGAGGCCCATGTCCTCGACGCAGATCCACTCGCGCTCGCTGTGCGCGTCGTGCCCGCCGGTGAAGACGTTCGCAGTGGGTAGGCCCATCTCGGTCAACGCCGAACCGTCCGTCCCTCCGCGGATCGCCGTCTGTCTTGGCTCGAGGCCGACGCGGCGGATCGCCTCCTCGAGGTTGGCGACGATCTCCGGATACCGCTCGAGACCGTCTCTCGTGTTGAGGTACTGGATGCGGTCCTCGACCTCGATCGTGCAGCGGGGCTCGGCAGCGGCGACCTCCTCCGCAAGACCGCGCAGGAAGGCGACGTGCTCGGCGAGGCGGTCGTTCTCGAAGTCGCGGGCGATGAAGCGCAGCTCGACCTCCGTCGAGTCGCCGCCGACGAGTACGGGGTGGACGTATCCCTCGCGTCCCTCGGTCGTCTCCGGAGAGCGGCTGTCGTGCGGCAGCCGGGAAAGGATCTCGTTGGCGACCTTGATCGCGTTCACGAGCTCGCCCTTCGCCCAGCCCGGGTGGATCGCGCGGCCATGGATCCGCATGCGCACCTGCGCGCCGGAGAACGTCTCCGACTGCAGCTCGCCCGCCGTGGAGCCGTCGACGGTGTAGGCGGCTGCGGCGCCGAAGGTCTCGACCGGAAAATGGATGACGCCGCGGCCGACTTCCTCGTCGGGGTTGAAGGCGATCTTGACGGTTCCGTGTGAAATCTCGGGCCGCACGGCGAGATGCGCGATCGCGGCCATGATCTCCGCAACGCCGGCCTTGTCGTCGGCCCCGAGGAGCGTCGTGCCGTCGGTCGTGATCAGGTCGTGCCCGACGTGGTTTTCGAGCTCCGGCGATTGCTCGGGCCGGATCGACTGTCCCGAGGTGCCGAGCGGGATGTCACCGCCGTCGTACCGCACGCGCTGCGGCGATACGCCGGCACCTGTCACCTCGCGCGCCGTGTCGACATGCGCGAACAGCGCGATTGTGGGGATGTCCTGCTCGACTGTCGCCGGCAGCGTCGCCGTCACGTAGCCGTGCCCGTCGATCGCGGCGTCTGCGAGCCCGACAGCTTCCAGTTCGTCACGCAGGAGCCGCAGCAGGTCGAGCTGGCCCTCCGTGCTCGGGTACGTCTCCGAGTCCTCGTCGGATTGCGTGTCGATGCGGACATAGCGAAGGAAGCGCTCGGCAGCGTCTTCGGCGAGTTGGCCGGCGAGCGTCGTCTCCTGAGGCATCGCGCGAGTGTACGTTCGGAGAATGCGGTTGCGTCTCGCCCAGCTCTACTCCGGGCTGCTCCTCTACGGCGTCAGCTCGTCGCTCCTCGTGCTCGCCGGCCTCGGGCTCGATCCGTGGGATGTCTTCCACCAGGGCCTGTCGCGCACGTTCGGCCTTGCGATCGGGACGTGGGCGATCCTGATTGGCGTCGTCGTCCTCGTGCTCTGGATTCCGCTCAGGCAGCGGCCCGGGATCGGAACGCTCAGCAACGTCGTGCTCGTGGGCGGGACGATGGACGTCGTGCTCGGGTTCGTGCACGCGCCGCACGCAATGGCTGCCCGCATCGCTTGCCTCGTCTGCGGCGTGTTCCTGAACGGCATTGCGACCGGCGCGTACATCGGCGCGGGCCTCGGGCCGGGCCCGCGCGACGGGCTGATGACCGGCTTCGCTGCGCGCGGCCACTCGATTCGCGTCGTCCGCACCGGGATCGAGCTGACGGTGCTCGCGACCGGTTGGCTCCTGGGGGGCACGGTCGGTGTCGGCACGGTTGTCTACGCGCTTGCGATCGGCCCGCTGGCCCACGTCTTCGTCCCGCTCTTCGCTCGTGGCAGGCCGACGCCGGAGCACGCGCTGGAGGCGGTATAGCCGCCGTAGGGCTCGCTCTTCTGACGGCGCTGCTGTTCGGGGGCATGAGCGTCGCTCTGCGCATGGGTCTGCGGCGGGAGCCGGACGTCGCGCTCGGGACGATCACCACCCTCTCGGTCGCTCTCGTGGTCGCACTGGTCGCGGTCCTTGCGGAAGCGCCATCTCGAGGGCTGCACCTCGGCTCGGCATGGCCGTTCCTTCTCGCGGGGCTCCTCTCGCCTGGCCTGGCGCAGATCTTCGTCACGGTCGGAATCCGCGAGTCGGGCGCCTCTCGTATCTCGATGGTCTTCGGCACGGCGCCGCTCGTCTCGGTCACGATCGCGCTGATCTTCCTCGGCGAGCCCGTGCGGGTGCCCTTGATCGGGGGCGCGATGCTCGTCGTCGCCGGAGGCGTGGAACTCGCCCGAGAGCGAGGCCGTCCCCCGCATTTCAACCGGCTCGGATTGCTCTACGCGTTCGTGGGCGCGGCGCTGTTTGCGATCCGGGACAACCTTGTCCGGCATCTCGCGGCGGGTCGAACCGTCGTGCCGCCCGCGGTTGCCGCGTTGACCGCCCTCGTCGGGGGAATGCTCGTCGCGGCGGTCTGGGCCCGCCGCCCGATCTCGCGCCGTTGGCTCCAGTTCGTGCCGGCCGGGTTGCTCTTCGGAGGTTCGTACATCGCCCTCTTCGAGGCGTACTACCGCGGGCGCGTCACGGTCGTCGCGCCGCTCGTCGCGGTCGAATCGCTCGCGGGCGTCGCGCTCTCGGCGCTTCTCCTGCGCGACTCGGAGCTGGTGGGGAGGAGGCTCCTCCTCGGCGCGGCGCTGATCGTCGCCGGCGGTGCGCTCATCGGCGCCTTTCGGTGAGCTGCAGATATCTGCTATAAACCGGCTTAGATTTTCTCACCATAGGAGGCAGAACACAGCATGGCGAAGACCATCGGCATCGACCTTGGCACGACGAACTCGTGCATGGCCGTACTCGAGGGCGGTGAGCCGACCGTCATCCCGAACGCCGAGGGGGGCCGCACGACGCCTTCCGTCGTCGCGTTCACGAAGGACGGCCAGCGGCTCGTCGGCGCTCCGGCGCGGCGGCAGCAGGTCACCAACCCACAGAACACGATCTTCTCGATCAAGCGCTTCATGGGGCGCAAGTTCGACGAGGTCACGGAGGAGATGACGATCGTCCCGTACGAGGTCGACAAGGGCCCGAACGGCGACGTGCGCGTGAAGGCGGAGGGCAAGGAGTACGCCCCGCCGGAGATCAGCGCGATGATCCTCCAGAAGCTGAAGGCGGACGCCGAGTCGTATCTCGGCGAGACCGTGACGGACGCGGTCATCACCGTCCCCGCGTACTTCAACAACGCGCAGCGCGAGGCGACGAAGGACGCCGGCAAGATCGCCGGCCTCAACGTGCTGCGCATCATCAACGAGCCAACCGCGGCAGCTCTCGCGTACGGGCTCGACAAGGAGGGCTCCGACCAGACCATCCTCGTCTTCGACCTCGGCGGCGGCACGTTCGACGTGTCGGTGCTCGAGCTCGGCGAGGGCGTCTTCGAGGTCAAGTCGACGGCGGGGGACAACCACCTCGGCGGCGACAACTTCGACAAGGCGATCGTCGACTGGATGGCAGGTGAGTTCAAGAAGGATCAGGGCATCGACCTCGCGGCCGACAAGATGGCGCTCCAGCGCCTCTACGAGGCGGCGGAGAACGCGAAGATCGAGTTGTCGTCCACGATGACGACGCAGATCAACCTGCCGTTCGTCACCGCGACGCAGGACGGCCCGAAGCACCTCGACCTGCAGCTCACGCGGGCGAAGCTCGAGGAGATCACGGCCGACCTGCTCGAGCGGACCGTCGGTCCGACCAAGCAGGCGCTCACCGACGCCGGGCTCGACTCCTCGAAGATCGACCACGTCGTCCTCGTCGGCGGCATGACCCGCATGCCGGCGGTGCAGGAGAAGGTCAAGGAGCTGATCGGCAAAGAGCCGCACAAGGGCGTCAATCCCGACGAGGTCGTCGCCGTCGGCGCCGCGCTCCAGGCCGGCGTGCTCAAGGGTGAGGTCAAGGACATCCTCCTGCTCGACGTCACCCCGCTCTCGCTCGGGATCGAGACGAAGGGCGGCGTGATGACGAAGCTCATCGAGCGGAACACGACCATCCCGACCAAGAAATCCGAGGTCTTCACGACCGCCGAGGACAACCAGCCCTCGGTCGAGGTGCACGTCCTCCAGGGCGAGTCGGAGATGGCGACCTACAACAAGACGCTCGGCAAGTTCCAGCTCGTGGGGATCCCGCCGGCGCCGCGCGGCATGCCGCAGATCGAAGTTACTTTCGACATCGACGCGAACGGGATCATCAACGTCTCGGCCAAGGACATGGGCACCGGGAACGTCCAGCAGATCCAGATCCAGGGCGGCTCCGGCCTGTCCGAGGACGAGGTGCAGGAGATGATCCGCAACGCGGAGTCGCACGCCGACGAGGCGCACCGGCTGCGCGAGGCGGCGGACACGAAGAACCTCGCCGAGACGCTCGCCTACCAGACCGAACGCTCGCTCAAGGAGCACCGCGACAAGCTCGACGAGTCGGACGCCTCGACAATCGAGGGCCGGGTCATGGAGCTGCGCCAGGCGCTCGAGGGCGACGACCTCGGCGAGATCCGCGCCAAGATGGACGCGCTGCAGGAGGCCTCGCACAAGCTTGCCGAGGCGGTCTACGCCGAGGCAACTGCGCAGGCGCAGGCATCTGCGGGCGGCGCGAACGGCGAGTCGGCCGCCTCCGACGACGAAGTCGTCGAGGAGGGCGAGTACGAGGTCGTGGACGAGGAGGCTCCCACCTCGTGACCGAGGAGCACGTTCGGCAGGAAGAAACCGAAGAGGTCGAGGAGCAGCAGCCGGAGCAGGACGACCGGCTGCTGCGCCTGGCCGCAGATTTCGAGAACTACAAGAAGCGCGCGGCCCGGGAGCGCCAGGAGTACGTCGCGCTCGCGAACGAGCGGCTGATCGCCGAGCTCATTCCGATCCTCGACGACCTCGAGCGTGCGCTCGCAGCCGCCGAGGAGCATCAAGAGGCTCAGCTCGAGGAGGGCGTCCGGCTCGTGCACCGCTCGCTGGCGGGTCTGCTCGAGCGTCACGGCGTGAAGCCGATCAAAACGGACGGACATTTTGATCCGCACGTGCACGAGGCGCTGCTCTCGCAGCCGTCGGAGGCGGAGGAGGGCTCGGTCATCGACGTAGTCCAGAAGGGCTACAAGCTCGGCGACCGCGTCGTGCGGCCCGCGCGGGTCGTCGTCGCGGCGCCGCAGGAGACCGATGCCTGAGACGCTCTACGACACCCTGGGCGTCAAGAAGGGCGCCTCGGCCGACGAGATCAAGAAGGCGTACCGGAAGCTTGCGCGTCAGCACCACCCCGACGCGAACCAGGGCGACAAGGCCGCCGAGGAGCGCTTCAAGCAGGTGCAGACGGCGTACGACGTCCTATCCGATCCGGAGAAGCGGAAGGCGTACGACCGCTTCGGCTCGACGAACGGTCGCGGGGCTCCCGGCCCGGGAGGCGTCAACGTCGACTTCGGCGACCTCGGTGACCTCGGCGACATCCTCGGCGGGATCTTCGGCAACCTCGGCGGCGCGGCGCGCGGGGGTCGAGGGCGCGCGCGCACCCCGCCGGTGCGCGGCGCGGACGTCGAGACCGACGTGCGTCTCTCGTTCGAGGACTCGCTGCGCGGTGCCGAGGCGAAGGTTCCCGTGGAACTGACCGTCGCCTGCTCGCAGTGCGGCGGCACCGGCGCAGAGCCTGGCACGGCTCCGGTCATCTGCCCGGAGTGCAACGGGCGAGGCGTGATCTCCGAATCCCAGGGTCTCTTCGCTCTGTCGCAGCCGTGCCCGCGCTGCCGCGGCAACGGGACGGTGATCGAGAAGCCGTGCTCGAAGTGCCACGGCTCGGGTCGCGAGCGGCGGCGCCGCACGTTCACGGTGAAGATCAAACCGGGCGTCAAGGACGGCACCAAGATCCGGCTCAAGGGCAAGGGCGAAGCCGGCCAGCACGGTGGCCCGAACGGCGACCTGATCGTCGTCACGCGAGTCGAGGCCTCGCAGACGTATGAACGGCGTGGGGACGACCTCGTCGTCCAGGTGCCCGTCTCCTTCCCGACCGCCGCCCTCGGCGGCAAGGTTGACGTGCCTACGCCGGAGGGCGCGGTCTCGCTCAAGATTCCCGCCGGCTCAGAGGACGGCAAGCTGCTGCGGATCAAGGGCCGCGGCGCGCCGAAGCTCAGCGGCTCCGGCAAGGGCGACGTGCTCGCGCGCGTCCGGATCCAGGTGCCGAAGCGTGTCAACAAGAAGGAGCGCGAGCTCCTCGAAGAGCTGCAGAAGGC
>DASSLB010000131.1:0-12823 GCA_035689945.1 Gaiellaceae bacterium
GCGCGTCACGGCCATAGGCTCACATTAGCCTCTGCGCCTGACGAGGAATCGCAGTAAGAATCGCTCCGATGGTTCTTTCCGACGCCACGATCGCCCGCCTGCTGGCCGAGGGGAGGATCGAGATCGACCCGTATGACGACGCGCTCCTGCAGCCGTCGAGCGTCGATGTCCGCGTCGACCGGCTCTTTCGGGTCTTTCACAACAACCGCTACCCGTTCATCGACGTGAAGGTCGAGCAGTCGGAGCTGACCGAGCTCGTGGAAGTCGACGATTCGCATCCCTTCGTGCTCCACCCGGGCGAGTTCGTGCTGGGCTCGACGCTCGAGCGCATCCGGCTTCCCGACGACCTCGTCGCGCGCCTGGAGGGCAAGTCGAGCCTCGGACGGCTCGGCCTTCTCATTCACTCGACCGCGGGCTTCATCGACCCCGGCTGGGACGGACACGTGACGCTGGAGCTCTCCAACGTCGCGAACCTGCCGATCACGATCTATCCCGGCATGAAGATTGGGCAGATCTCCTTCATGCAGATGACCGAGCCGGCCACGACGCCGTACGGCTCGGAGGCGATCGGCTCGAAGTACAAGGGGCAGCGCGGCCCAACCGCGAGCCGCTACTGGCAGAACTTCGGCGAGGACTCGTGACGGTCCTCGTAACCGGCGGAACGGGCTTCATCGGGCCGCACGTCGTGCACACGCTGCGGGCGAGCGACACCTCGGTGCGGGCGCTCGCGCGCGATGCGGCGAATGCCGGCCGCCTCACTGCCTGGGGCGTCGAGCTGGCTACCGGAGACGTGACCGACCCGGCCTCCCTCCGCGCAGCGTGCGAGGGCGTCGACGCCGTCATCCATCTCGTCGCGATCATCAAGGGCCGGCCCGCCGACTTCGAACGTGTGATGTCACAGGGGACGCGGAACGTCGTTGCGGCAGCGCAGAAGGCGGGAGTGCGGCGCTTCGTGCTCGCGAGCGCGCTCGGCCTCGACGAGCAGACGAAAGACGCCGTTCCGTACTTCACGGCGAAGTGGGAGATGGAGCGAGCCGTCCGAGAGTCCGGACTCGAGCATGTGATCTTCCGGCCGAGCTTCGTCTTCGGCCGCGACGGAGGTGTCCTCCCGACCTTCATCCGCCTCGCGCGACTGGCCCCCATCACGCCGATCATCGGGCCGGGGACATCGCGGCTGCAGCCGATCTGGATCGAGGACCTCGCGGAGTACTACGCGCGCGCGATCACCGAGCCGGCAGCCGCGAACCGCACCTTCGACCTCGGCGGCCCGGAGGCGCTGAGCTGGAACGAGTTCTGGGGGCGGCTGAAGCGCGTGCTCGGCGTCCGCCGGCCGTCGGTGCACGTCCCCTTCGGCGCGATGCGCGTCCAAGCGACGCTGACCGAACGGCTCCCCGGCGCGCCCGTGACGCGCGACCAGCTCACGATGCTGGAGCTCGGCGACAACGTCGTGACGGACGCGAACGCCGCGGTCGAAACGTTCCAGCTGCCGCTCGTGCCCCTTGACGAGCAACTGCGCCGCGCGTCGTGACGCGCGGCGTCGTCTACGCATCGCCTGAAGAGAAGCTCACGGTCGAGGAGCTCACGGTCGAGCCGCCCGGGCCGCGCGAGGTGCTCGTCCGCGTGTTGGCGTGCGGGCTTTGCCACTCGGATCTCTACGTCGTCGAGACCGACGGCTGGGGCATGCGATTCCCGATTCTCCTCGGGCACGAGGGTGCCGGCGTCGTGGAGGAGGTGGGACGAGACGTGACCTCGGTCGCTCCGGGCGATCGCGTCGTCGTCGCCTGGCGCGCTCCCTGCGGCGAGTGCCCGCAGTGCCGACGCGGAGATTCCCGCCGCTGCTCTTCGCAGCTGCGCGCAAAGCGGCGCCTGCACCGGGCGGCGGACGGTGCGCTGCTGACGCCGGTTCTCCGCTGCGGAACGCTCGCCGACCACGCGGTCATCCACGAGGCGTGTGCGGTGAAGGTGCCGGAGGAGCTGCCGGTCGAGCAGGCCGCGCTCCTCGCGTGCGGCTTCTCGACGGGCGCCGGCGCTCCTCTGTGGGCTACGCCGGTGCGCGAGGGCTCCTCCGTGGCAGTGATCGGCTGCGGCGGAGTGGGCCTTGCGGTCGTGCAGGGAGCTTTGCTCGCCAGCGCGGAGCGGATCGTCGCGGTCGACGTGGCCCCGGAGAAGCTCGTCCACGCTCGAGCGCTCGGTGCGACCGACGTCGTCGATGCGACCGCCGGCGACGCAGTCGAGGCGGTTCGCGAGCTGACCGGCGGCCGAGGCGTGGAGTTCGCGTTCTCCGCGATCGGCGCGGGAAGCGGCCTCACACAGGCAATCCGGATGTGCGCCTATGCCGGGACCGCGACGCTCGTGGGCATGCCGCTCCCAGCCGCCAAGCTCGACGTCGATCTCTACGCAGATATCTTCGGGCCCAAGCCGACGATCGCGGTCACCCACGGGGGAGACACGATCCCGCAGGAGGACTTCCCCTTCCTCGCGCGGGCCGCCCTCGACGGACGGATCGACCTCGCCCGCTTCGTGACGAGCACGATCTCGCTCGACGAGGTGCCGGAACGCCTGGAGCGCATCGGCCAGGACGGCGAGATCCGGACGGTCGCGGTTCTCTAGCCGAGGCCCTGCCGCCTGGGCAGGTCGACTTCAGGGTTCACGAGATGGCCGTCGCGCTCGACGTAGCCGCCTTTCCCGCCGACGACATAGACGATCGCGTCGCCGTCGCCCACGTTGGAGATGCGACGCGGCGTCGTCGAGCTCGCGTGGAACAGACCGCCCTCCCCGAGCTCGCGAGATTCGCCGCCGACGTCGACGCGGATCCGCCCCTTGTGCACGAAGTAGAGCTCGTCCTGCGTGTCGTGGTAGTGCTCGGGCCCTTCGTAATGAGGCGGATAGACGATGGCGTTGACGCCGAACGCCTCGACGCCGAGCGCCTTCCGGATCTTGCGGAAGCCGTGACCCTCGCCGAGCTCGTCGAGCGAGCCAAACGCGTAGCTCACGTCTCGCAGGCCTCGGCCGTGTGGGCGAGGGGCAAGCGGCCGAGTAGCTCCGCGAGCTGATCGCGCTCCTGCGACGAGAACCGCGAGCCGAACAGCTCCTCGACGTCGGCGAGATGGGTGTCTCGCGCAGCCTCGACCTTCTTCACTCCCTCCTCGGTGAGCACCGCGTAGCTGACGCGCGCGTCGCTCGCGCACGCCTGCTTCGCGACGAGCCCGCAGCGCTCGAGCCCGTCGAGGAGCCGGGTGATCCCGGACGCAGTCAGCAGCACCTGGCGCGCGATGTCGACCCGCCGCATCGCGTGCCCCTCGGCGAAGTAGAGCTGGATGAGCACGTCGTAGTCGCTCATCGTCAGGCCGTGATCCGCCTCGAGGCGCGCCCCTAGCTCCCGCGTGGTCGCAGCGTGAGCACGGAGGAACCGCACCCACGCAATCACCGTGGGATCGTCCGAAAGTTCTTGTGTGCTCAATACTTGACTAGACAATCTCTTCTCGCTATGATCATTGCGTCCTCAAGTATACGTCAGGAGCTATTCCATGTCCACCACTCTCACCACCGCCAGCAAGGCCGCACCGACCGGCAACTGGAGCGCCGATCCGGTCCACTCGAACGTCTCGTTCGAGATCGCGTACGCAGGGACGAACACCTTCCGCGGCGGCTTCCACGAGTACTCGGCCGGTTTGACGAACGGCGTTCTCGAAGGCTCGGCCAAGGTCGCCAGCGTCGACGTCAAGGACGAGCAGCTGAACGGCCACCTGCAGACGCCGGACTTCTTCGACGCCGAGCGCTTCCCGGAGATCACCTTCCGGACGAGCGACCTAGAGCACGGCGAACTGACGATCAAGGGCGTGACCCGCCCGGTCGCAATCACGGCGTCCGTCTCGGAGCCGAACGTCGATCCGTTCGGCCGTGAGCGCATCGGCATCACGCTCGAGGCGACAGTCGACCGCACCGAGTACGGCGTCAACTGGAACGCACCCAACCAGGGCGGCGGCAACTACCTCGGGGACGACGTCACCATCAAGGCCGACCTCGCGCTCGTCAGGCAGGAGAGCTGACGATGCGAATCCTCGCCGTTTCCGGCAGCCTGCGGGAGGACTCGTTCAACACGAGCCTCCTGCGGGCGGCGATCGAAGCCGCACCCGAGGGCGTCGAGCTCGAGCTCTGGGACGGGATCGGCGAGCTGCCGTTCTACGATCAAGACCTCGAGGGCGACGACGCGCCCGAGTCGGTGCGGCGCCTGCGCGAGGACTGGGCGGACGCGGACGCGATCCTCTTCTCCACCCCCGAGTACAACGGCTCGGTGCCGGGTGGGCTCAAGAACGCGATCGACTGGGCGTCGCGCCCACGGCTCGAGGCTGTCCTCCGGAACAAGCCCGTCGCGGTCATCGGCGCGAGCACCGGCCAGTTCGGCGCCCTCTGGGCCCAGCAGGACTTGAAGCGGATCCTCGGCGTCGCCGGCGCCCGTGTCGTCGGCACCGAGATTCCGGTTGGCCGTGCGGAGGAGCGCTTCGGCCCGGAAGGCCGGCTCCTCGACGGAGAGATCTTCATGGAGCTCCGGCTGCACCTGACCACTCTCGCGTCGGAAGCCGTGCCGGTTCCCGAGCGAATCGCTGCCTGAGCAACGACGAGGGGCCGCTTTCGCGGCCCCTCAGTCACAGTAACCAGCGCGTAGTGGCAGAGGCGCTCTCCTGCTCCGGCCTGGTAGTTGGGCCGGGCGGCGCGGAACGCGGTGTCCCCCACGCTGGCTAGGCGGTTCCCCTTAGGTCCCGGGGACGGCACCTCTACCCGCTGGTACCTCCACTGCCCGTACTGTCTGAAATCACTGCCGGACCACCTCCTTTCCGCGGTAGCCGCACGATAGCGGAGAGCGCGGTCACCGCAAGCCCTATCGTGGGTGACATGCGCGCAGAGTTGACGATCGAGATCGCGCGGACGCCGGAGGACGTCTTCGCCTACCTCACCGACGTCTCGAATCTGCCGGCGTGGCAAGCGGGCGTGAAGAGCGCGACGGAGCGCGACGGGCGGATCGAAGAGTCGCGCTCGCTCCTCGGGAGGGAGTTCGACACGACACTCGAGATCCTGGAGCGGAACGAGCCGCGCGTCTTCGCGCTGCGAGCACTCGACGGCCCGGTGCCGTTCACCGTCCAGCACGAGCTCGAGCCGGCGGACGGCGGGACGCGGCTCACGGTCACTGCAGAGGGCGACGTACCCGGCTTCGCGGCGGGGCTGCTCGCCCGCGGTGCGGAGAGGCAGTTCCGCAAGGACTTCGAGCGGCTGAAGCAGATCCTCGAGAGCTAGACGGCAGCCCGGCGCTCGGCCTCGACGGCGTCGCGCACCCAGCAGTCGGCGCGGTGACCGTTGACGATCCCGCAGGCCTCCATCGAGGAGTAGACCGTCGTCGGCCCGACGAAGCGGAATCCCACAGTCTTCAGGCGCCGAGAGAGCTCCTTCCCGTCGGGGTGGTCGCGGTACTCCCACAGCAGCGCGTCGAGGGGAGTTCCGGTGTCGCGCAGCGCGAGCGTCGCCCGAGCATTCGCGATCGCGGCCTCGATCTTGCCGCGATGGCGGACGATGCCGGCGTCCCCGAGGAGCCGCTCGACGTCGCGTTCGCCGAACCGCGCGACGCGCTCGGGATCGAAGCCTTCGAAAGCGCGCCGAAATGCTTCCCGCTTGTGCAGGATCGTGATCCAGGCGAGCCCAGACTGAAAGCCCTCGAGACACAAGCGCTCGTAGAGGCCGCGCTCGTCGCGCACCGGGCGTCCCCACTCCTCGTCGTGATACGCGATGTAGAGCGGGTCGCTCGTCGGCCAGCAGCGGATGAGCTCGGTGAGCACCATTCGAGCCTAGGCGACGGCGTAGGATCGACAGGTGGCGACGCAAGACCGAAAGCAGCCGGTTCGCGCCGCCGAGCTCGTCGGTGCGATCTCTTTGGCCACCGATCTTGGCACCGGGCAGCCGCTGGAGCATGCGCTGCGAACCGCGGTGCTCGCAGTCCGCCTCGGCGAGCTCGCCGGCGCGTCCCCCTCGGAGCTATCCGACACCTACTACGTGGCGCTCCTGCACGCCTCGGGCTGCACGTCGAACAGCCACGAGGCCGCGAAGCTCTTCGGCGACGACATCGCGCACCGGGCCGCGTTCTTCCTGATCGACCCCGCCGATCCCTCCCAGGTGCTCGGGTTCTACCGCGAGCACGTCGGCCCTGGGCGCCCGGCCGAGGTTCGCGAGAGCATGCTCGAGGCCGCCCTCGCCGATCCGGAGAGGACGCGCGCGTCGTTCGCGCAGATGTGCGAGGTGGCGCAGAGGTTCGGGGCCTGGCTCGGCCTTGCCACGGGCGTGCAGGAAGCGCTCGAGTTCGTATTCGCACGGTGGGACGGCAAGGGCCTGCCGCGCGAGATCGGCGGCGAGACACTCCCGCTACCGGCGCGTCTTCTCCACGTGGCCCGCGACATCTCGCTCTTCCTCTCGGCCGGCGGGCCGGAAGCGGCTCGCACCGTGATCGAAGAGCGAGCCGGCGACGCGTACGAGCCCCGGCTCGTCGAGCTTGCCTTGGCCAACTTCGACGACGCCGTGGGCGAGCTCGACGAAGCGCGCCTGTGGCAGATCGCCCTCGAACGCGAGCCGTTCCCGCAGATCACGCTGGTCGGCGACCGCATCGACGCAGGCTTCGAGGCGATCGCCACGCTGATCGGGCTCAAGTCCCCGTGGCTGCGCGAGCACTCGGTCACGGTTGCCGACCTGGCGGAGGCGGCCGCCTGGCGCGTGGAGCTTCCGGCTGACGACGTCACATTCCTGCGGCGTGCGGCACTCGCGCACGATCTTGGCCGGATCAGCGTTCCCAACGCGATCTGGGAGAAGCAGGGCCCGCTCGGCCTCGGCGAGTGGGAGCGAGTCCGCCTGCACTCCCACTACACCGAGCGCGCGTTCGCGCATTCGCCGGCGCTGGCCGAGCTGGGGCGTCTCGCCGGCTCTCACCACGAACGGCTCGACGGCTCGGGGTACCACCGCAACACCGAGGCAGCAGGCCTCCCCGCAGCAGCGCGCATCCTCGCTGCCGCGGACTGCTACACGGCCATGCGCGAGCCGAGACCCTACCGGCCCGCGCTCGAGCCGGAAGCCGCGCAGGCAGAGCTCGAACGCGAGGTGACCGAGGGGCGGCTCGACGGACAGGCGGTCGACGCCGTGCTCGCGGCAGCCGGCCACCATGTCGCGCAGCGTCCCCGTGAGCTACCGGGCGGGCTGACCGGGCGCGAGCTGGAGGTGCTGCTCGCGCTCGTCCTCGGACACTCGAACCAGGTGATCGCCGACGGACTCGGCATCTCCGCCAAGACGGTCGGGCACCACGTCCAGCACGTGTACCAGAAGGCCGGCGTGCGCTCCCGCGCCGCCGCCACAGTGTGGGCGTTCGAGCACAACCTCGTGCACGCAACGCTGTAGGGCGTTCGCCCGATGTGCCGGGATCATCCCGGGCGCACACTCGTCCTCAGGCCGCAGAAAGCGGCGCACACAACCGCAAGGAGGACGAGATGATCCTGGCAACCACCACGGTCGAGAATCTCGACCAGTTCGTCAAGATCTACGGCACGAAGGGCGCCGAGAAGCGGAAGCTGCACGGGTCGAAGGGCTCGACCGTCTTCCGCGATCCGAACGAGGCCGACCGCGTCTGGGCGATCTTCGAATGGGACCTGGACGGGTGGGGGAACTTCGCGTCGGACCCGGACGTGCCGCCGATCATGCAGGAGGCGGGACACAAGAGCCGGCCGCAGGTCGGAGAGCTCGTCGGCCGGTTCGAGGCCTGAGATGGGCCCGATCAAGGTAGGGCTCATCGCTGACCTGACGGGCCCGCTCTCGTTCGTCGGGGTGGCCAACGCCAACGTGGCGACGATGGTCATCGGCGACATCAACTCCAAGGGCGGCCTGCTCGGACGCCAGGTCGAGCTCTGCATCGAGGACAGCGCGACCGACGACAGCATCGCAGCCGCCAAGGCGAGGAAGCTCGTCGAGGAGGACGAGGTTCACGTCGTCGTCGGCGGCATCTACAGCTCCACCCGCCAGGCCATTAAGGGCCCGGCGGTCGTCGAGGGCAAGACGCTGTACATCTACCCCGAGCAGTACGAGGGGCAGGAGTCCGACCCGCTCATCTTTTGCACCGGCCCCGGGCCGGCACAGCAGGTGGATCCGTTCATCCCGTGGCTGATGCGCAAGACCGGGGCGAAGCGCTTCTACCTGCCGTCGGCCGACTACATCTGGCCGCACGTCCTGAACGCCCGCGTGCATGAGGTCGTCACGGCCAACGGCGGCACCATCGTCGGCGAGGAGTACTACCCCCTCGACCACACCGACTACGCCGAGACGGTCGAGCGGATCACGGCGAGCGGCGCGGACGCGGTCTTCAACACGATCGTGCCTCCCGGCGTGACGCCTTTCTTCGAGCAGCTGCACGAGTCGGGCTTCACCAGCCGCGGCGGACAGCTGATCTGCACCTACTTCGACGAGAACTTCCTGAACATGGTCCCGGCCGCCCACGTCGAGGGCCTCTACGGCTGCCTCGACTACTACCAGGACATCGACGATCCGTTCAGCCAGAAGCTCCTCGCTGAGTACAACGCCCTGCATCCGGGCGCGGCGAAGTTCACCGGCGGGAGTGCCTGCTCGGGCCTTTACCGGGGGCTACGGCTCTGGGCCGCCGCCGTGAACGAGGCGGGCTCACTCGCCCAGGAAGACGTGATCGCAGCGCTCGACCACGCCGAGATCACCGGAGGGCCCGGTGGACCGGCAGCCATGGTTCCGGGTGAGCACCACTGCCGTCTGAACATGTACATCGCACAGGCGCGAGACGGCCACTTCGACGTCGTAGAGCGACTCGGAGCGATCGACCCACAGGAGCGCCGCGTCGACGAGGCGGTGCTAACCGGCTGAGGACGTCGGTTACGCGGCGGCGACGGAGTAGAGGCGCCACTCGCCCGGAACGCCTTTCAGCTCCGCGCCGCCGCGATCCACGAACTCGATCCCCGAGCCCGCGACGAGATCCTTCACGGTCTGCGAGACGAGCACCTCGCCCGGCTCCGCCTGCGCTGCGACGCGCGCGCCGATCGAGACCGCGATTCCGGCGACCTTGCCGTCCATGACCTCGCACTCGCCGGTATGAAGGCCGGCGCGCACCTCGAGCCCCAGGTCGGTGACGGCGTCGCGAACCGCACAGGCGCAGCGGATCGCTCGTGCGGGGCCGTCGAAGCGGGCGAAGAAGCCGTCTCCCGCGGTGTCCAGCTCGACGCCGCGGAAACGCGAAAGCTCACGACGGGTGCGCGCGTGATGCTGCTCGAGGAGTTCGCGCCAGCCGCGGTCGCCGAGCTCCGCGGCCTTCGCCGTCGACCCGACGAGATCGGTGAAGAGGACGGTGGCGAGAACGCTGTCGTAGGGACGGGCCGATTCCAAACAGATCGGCTCCACGAACTCCCGGATCGCGGCGACCACCGACTCCCAGTCGCCGAGGTACGGCATGTGCGGACCACCCGGCAGCTCGACGAAGCGTGCCCCGGGGATCTGCTCGGCCGTCCAGCGGGCGCCCTCGATCGGGATGTGGTCCTCGTGGCGGTGGAGGACGAGCGTCGGCACCCGGATCGTGGAGAGGATCGGGCGGACGTCGATCTCGGCGTTCATGCGACCGAGCTGCAGGAACGCGCCGGGGCTGATGGCCATCCGGTCTCTGCGGGCCCGGTCGCGTATCGCCTCCGGCGTGACCTCCATCCCCTGGCTCTCCAACCATTCGCGCGCGATCTCGTCGCTCCCCCAGACCTCGGCCTCCGCCTCGTACTCGGCCAGGTACTCGTGCTTCGGGATCCCCCAGGGGAAGTTCGGCCCGCGGACGAACCGCGGCAGCGAGCCGTAGCTGACGAGTGCCTGCACGCGCTCGGGATAGGTGGCGGCGAAGAGCAATGCCATCGGCCCGCCCTCCGAGACCCCGCAGACCGCGGCCGACTCGCTCCCCGCAGCGTCCATCACCGCGCGGATATCGTCCATCCGGGTCTCGAGGTCGGCGATGCCGGTCACCCGGTCGGAGAGCCCGGTCCCGCGCTTGTCGAAGACGATCAGGCGCGAGAAGGAAGAAAGCGCCCGGTAGAAGCGGTTGATGCCTTCGTCCTCCCACCTGAGCTCCAGATGCGAGAGAGCTCCAGGAGTCCAGACGAGGTCGAACGGCCCGTCGCCAATGACCTGGTAGGCGATCGACACGTCGCCGGAGCGGGCATAGCGGACCTCAGGAGCCACATGTGCAGTGTCGAGCCTCGCTCGGCGCTTCGCAAGACCGCCGCGGTTGCAAACGATTCGTCCGGAAAGAGCGGGTCTGGTGAGACGTGTCAGTTGATCTGTGATTGGGTTTCTTGTATCTCTGCGCGAAGGTCTACGAAGGGCCCTTCGGGAAGGGGAGCGGAAAGTCTGTGGCGGTCAACGAGCCCCGCAAGGGGCGCGCTGTTCTTGCAATCGCGAGCCGCGTTGTGGCGCCGTTGATCCCACTCCTCATCGGCGCGGCCGGAGTGGCGGTTCTGCTCGACTCGGGTCCGGCCGGTCTGCCACCGGGCGGCGCTCCCGGTTTGAGCGCGCCGCCGTCGCTGCCGCATGAGAGCGTGGTGGTCGCGCCGCCGTCATCTCACAAGAAGGCATTTCACACGCGCAGCGCACGCCCCGCCCAGCGAGCCGTAGGGCGTAGCCGCCCGGCACAGAGCAGCGGCACCCCTAAGACGAGCCCGGTCAGCCGCCCTGTGACCCACCCGCGGTCCGGTGGCAAGCCTCCGTCGAAGCCGCCGAGCCAGGGCGGTAGCGGCGCGGGCTCCGGGGGCTCGACACCGCCGCCCACGCAACAGCCTCAAACGGTCACTCTGCAAACGAATTGCACGCACCCGCGCGGCCTGGCCCTCGGACACTCGAAGCAGTCGAGAGGCAAGGCGCTCGGGCACCGGAGCCAGTCCTGCGCGACCCGGACAGCCGTGCCACACGGCCTGGCTCTCGGGCACCGAAACCACGTGCCGCCCGGGCTGGCTCGCAAGGCGCAGAAGCGCGCCGAAGACGATGAGCAGGACGACGAGACCTTCTCGGGCAACGGCGACGGCAACGGGCACTCGCACGGCAACGGACACTCCTCGCACGACCGGGGTAACGGCAACTGACCCCCGCGCCGCGTCCCGCCTCGCCGCTCGGAATCGGGCTCCGGCTGCGGTTGATGCTCACCTTGGCGGCGGTCGCGATCTTTCCCATCGCCCTGGTCTCGTACGTGATCGTGCGGGACGAGGTTCGCAACGTCACCCGCTCGATCGAATTCGAGGTGCACAACGCCGCGCTGTCCGCGCAGGCGCGATTTACCCGGCTCCTCAACCGGCGTGAGCTGCACGCCCTTGCGGCAGCCTCCTCACCGCGCCTGCGGGCCGCGATCCAGCGGCGGGACAGCAACCGGCTCGAGCGCTTCGCGCAACGAAACGGCCTGCTGCTCGAGGTCGGCAGCCGGACGTACGGAACGCGGCTCGACCACGCCGTGACCAGCAGCGTGCAGCTCGAAAGCGGCGGAAGGGCGATAGGTTCGATCGTCAGCCAGTTGCCGGTGGACGCGACGACGCTGCGCCTGCTGGCGCCAACGGCTCCGAAGGACGTCCGGCTCGCGTTCGTCGGCCCCGGCTCCGGCGCACGCTCGACCCCGAACGGGCGTGGCGCGACCCTGCCGCTCGCGACGCAGATCGGGATCCGTGCGTACGTCCCCAGCGGGATCGAGTCACATCGGAAAGACGCGGCTTACACGCGCGTCGTGGAGGCCGGCCTCCTTGCGCTGGCGGCGTTGATGCTCCTCACCCTCGTTCTCGCCCGACCGCTGCTGCGCACGTTCCGCTGGACGGAAGAGCAGGCGAGCGAGGCGCGCGTCGACTCGCTCACCGGGCTCGCGAACCGGCGCGCGCTCGAAGAGGTTCTCGCCGCCGAGATCTCCCGCGCCCAGCGGTTCTCGCACCAACTCGCCGTCGTCCTCCTCGATCTCGACCGCTTCAAGGAGATCAACGACTCCTTCGGCCACGCCGCAGGCGACGTCATGCTGCGCGCGGTCAGCCGCCTCCTCACCTCCCTGGCGCGCCAGGGAGACACCGTCGCCCGCTGGGGCGGCGAGGAGTTCGTCGTCGTCCTGCCCGAGACCGATCTCGCGGGCGCCGAGCGCTTCGCGGAGCGCCTCCGCCGCACGATCGAGGCGCAGTCGGTCGGCGACATGCAGACGAGCGCCAGCTGCGGCGTCGCGACCATGCTCCCCGAGGACAACGTCGAGGAGCTGCTCGGCGCCGCCGACCAGGCGCTGTACCAGGCGAAGACGAACGGCCGGAACCGCACCGAGGTCGCAGTCCGCGGCCCGCGGCCGGCCGCCGCCTGAGGACACTCGCCTGCGCGAGCGTCCTCTCGCCTGAACCCGCTATAGCTCTAGGGCAGCTCGACGACGATCGCGCCGTCGACGACGCGAACCGGATACGTCTCGACCGGTTCCGTAGCGGGCAGGGAGATCGGCCGGCCGGTGGAGAGCTCGAACATCGAGCCGTGCCGCGGGCAGACGACGCAGCAGCGGTCCTCGTCCCAGTCGCCCTCGCAGAGAGGGCCGTCGTCGTGCGAGCAGCGATCCTCGATCGCTTACAGCTCGCCGCCGCAGTTGTAGACACCGACGCAGAGACCTCCCTCGCGAATGATCTTGGACGAGCCGGGCGGGAACTCGTCCGCCGCGGCGACCTCGACGTCCGCCACCTACGTGAGCTCGAGATCGTCGAAGCCGGCGAGACCTTCGGGAAGCGGTGTCCCCTTGGCCTTGTGCAGCGCC
>DASSLB010000132.1:0-4530 GCA_035689945.1 Gaiellaceae bacterium
CCGCTCCTGGACGTGCTCCGTCGAGCCTACGCACGCAGTCGAGCCTACTGAGCGGGAACGACCTGCGCTTCGGTCCGCTCGTCGAGCCCGACCTCGCGCACCGCACGGAGTCGGACGACAAACAGCGTGCTGACCACGATCCAGCCCGCAGCGATCACGAGGTAGGCCTTGATGCCGATCGCCATCGAGATCGGCCCGGCCAGTGCGTAGCCGGCGGGCAGGAAGACCATTGCGCCCATCCAGCCGTACGACGCCACCCTCGCGAGCTTCTCGGGCGGGATAGCACGCTGAAGTGTCGTGTCCCAGACGATCGAGCCGAGGGCGAAGGCGAACCCTGAACCGGCCGCGGCCGGTGTGAGCAGCAGCGTTGTGGGATGGAACGCGAGGATGAGGTTCTGCACGGCGCTGACCATGAGAAAGAACCCGGTCGTGACCATCGGCATCCGCGGCCGCCAGCGTAGGCCGGCCAGCGACCCGAGCAGCGCCCCGACGCCTTCGCCGATCACGACGGGGAACCAGGACTTCGCCCCGTTCATCGAGTGCTGGGCGACGTACGGGCCGAGCACGAAGAAGGGTGCGTACGTGATGAGGAAGTAGAGCGAGACGTAGAGGACGAGAACCCAGACCCACGTCTGCTCCACGAATGCGCTCCAGCCTTCCTTCAGCTCACGGAAAAAGCCCGCGCCGGCCCGTGCGATCGACCGGACGGCGATCTGCGAAAGCAGGAGTGCGCTCGCCGCGTACGTGCCCGCGTCGACAACCAGCGCAGTTCCAGATCCGACGAAGGCGACGATCGGGCCGCCGATCGCGGCTCCGAGGGGGAACGCGGCGTACCGTGCGATTGCGAGCAGTGCGTTCGCCTGCTGGAGCTCGTTCTCCGGCACGACCTCCCGCACGAGGCCGTACGACGCCGGCGAGTAGAAGGCGACCGCAGAGCCGCCGATCGTCTGGAGCGCGATCAGCTCCCAGACCTGGGCATGGCCCGAGAGGATGAGGGCGCCCATCGCAGTCCGGACGGCAGTGCTGGCAACGTCGGAGCCGATCATCACGACGCGTCTCGGAATTCGGTCTCCGAGGACGCCGCCGAACGAGAGCATCGCCACCTGCCCGAGCGTCCACGCCGCGAAGCTCAGGCCGACCGCGGTCGCGCCGCCGCCGTTCCGGAGGATCGCGAAGGCGACCGCGATCGGCGCGAGGTACGTGCCGACGTAGGAGATCGCGCGGGCCGAGAAGAGGAGACGGAACGCGGGCAGCCGGAGCGGTCCTGTCACGCGCGGGCCGCCCGCTTGTCGGCCCAGCGCTTGAGGCCGGCGTACGACTGCCAGAGCGGCATCGCGAAGTCGTAGGTGGGAGCGTCTTCGCGTGAGTCTGCGAGCTCTGCGTGCGCGTACTCGACGAACTCGTCCTCGGTCGCGCCGCCCTCGACCGACTCGGCCCAGTCGAGCAGGTTGAGCCGGAGCTCCGTGAGGTGACGCGCGACGTCCTCGGCGACGCCGAAGTGGATCAGCGCGAGCCTTTCCGGCGCGCGCCGCCCGATCTCGTCGAGCGTCTCCTCCCACGCCTCGACGTCGACCTCCGGAGGTGGCGTCGGCGGCATCACGAAGCGGCCGGGGAGAACGCGCACGCCGCACGCGTCGCCGGCGTAGAGCGTCCCGTCGGGGTCGAGGTAGCAGACGTGGTGGGAGGCATGGCCTGGCGTCGGGAACGAGTCGAGCCCGAGTACGCGGCCCTCGACCGCGTGGACGTTCTCCTGCGGCACCGGCACGAGCTCGCCCCAGAGCGAGTCGAAGCTGTCGCCGTAGAGCCGCCGCGCGCTCTTCTCGAGCCGCGACGGGTCGACGAGATGCGGCGCCCCGATCGGCGAGACGTGCACCTGCAACTGCGGATGCTCGCTGACGAGGACGCCCGCCGCGCCTGCGTGGTCGAGGTGAATGTGGCTGAGCAGGAGGTGGCGGACGTCGGTGAGCTTGAGCCCGCGGTCGGCAAGCCCTGCCTTCAGCGCGTCGACCGTCGTTGCGGGGCCGCAATCGAAGATCGCCGGCCCGTCGTCGGTGTCGAGGAGGTAGCTCGCGATGATCCGCTCGCGGTCGAGATGGTGGAGGTCGATCGGCTCCGGGGCCATGCGTTGATCCTACGCGGCCCTTGCTCTAGCCTCGACTCGTGACGAACGGCGCGCACCGCAAGGTCGTGACGGTGCTGTTCTGCGACGTCGTCGGCTCGACGGCGCTCGGCGAGTCGGTCGATCCGGAGGCGCTGCAGGGGCTTCTCGCCCAGTACTTCGAGCGGATGAAGGGGATCGTCGAGTCGCACGGCGGCTCGGTGGAGAAGTTCATCGGCGACGCGGTGATGGCGGTGTTCGGAGTGCCGGTCGCGCACGAGGACGACGCGCTCCGGGCCTGCCGCGCGGCCGTCGAGATGCGCGATGCGTTGCCGGAGCTGGGTGTCGACGGTCGGATCGGCGTCAACAGCGGCGAGGTGCTGACCGGCACGGAGGAGCGCCTCGCGACCGGGGACGCGGTGAACATCGCAGCGCGCCTGGAGCAGGCGGCTGAACCGAGCGAGGTACTGGTCGGAGCCGAGACGTTCGGGCTCGTCTCGGGCTCGGTCGATGTCGGCGAGGAACGACTGCTGGAATTGAAGGGCAAGAGCGAACCGGTTGCTGCGTATCCGCTCGTGACCGTGCTCGAAGCCGTCGAGCGCTCGCATACATCCCGGTTCGTCGGCCGGGAGCGGGAGCTGCAGCAGCTCGTCGACGCTTGGGATCGGGCCCTCTCCGGTCCGCGTTGCGAGCTCGTGACGGTGGTCGGCGATCCGGGCGTCGGCAAATCGCGCCTGGTCGAGGAGGCCTTGGCGCCGATCGACGCTCGGGTCGTGCGCGGCCGATGCCTTTCCTACGGCGACGGGATCACGTACTGGCCCGTCGTCGAGGTGGTGAAGCAGCTCGGCTCCGTGCCGAATGACGAACAGGCAGCGCGGGCGATCCGCGCGCTGCTCGGGGAAACCGACGCGGTGTCCGGCACGGACGAGATCGCCTGGGCGTTCCGGAAGCTGCTCGAGGAGCAGGCGCCGCTGGTCGTCTGCTTCGACGACATCCAGTGGGGAGAGGAGACGTTCCTCGATCTCATCGAGTCGATCGCGCTGCTCTCGACGGGCGCGCCGCTCCTGCTCGTGTGCATGGCCCGGCCGGAGCTACTCGACCGTCGTCCCGGCTGGCCGGCGACGCTGCGGTTGGAGCCGCTGGCCCAAGAGGAGGCCGGTGAACTGGTCGGTCAAGACGTTCCGGATGAGGTGCGGCAGCGAATCGTGCGCGCCTCAGGCGGCAATCCGCTCTTCGTCACGGAGATGCTGGCTCTCGCGGGGGATGCCACCGACGTAGAGGTGCCGCCGACCTTGCGCGCGCTGCTGGCGGCGAGGCTCGACCAGCTCGACGAGCCGGAGCGGAGAGTGCTCGAGCGTGGGGCGGTCGAGGGAGAGCTCTTCCACCGAGGCGGCGTCCAGGCGCTCGCGCCGGAGGAGACGGAGGTGACACCACGGCTGGCGGCACTGGTACGGCGCGAGCTGGTCCGGCCCGACCAGCCGCAGCTCCCCCGCGAGGACGCGTACCGCTTCCGCCATCTCCTGATCCGCGACGCTGCATATGACGCCCTCCCGAAGGCGACACGCGCCGACCTCCACCGTCGCTTTGCGGCCTGGCTCGAACAGCACGGCCAGGACCTGGCCGAGCTGGAGGAGATCCTCGGCTACCACCTCGAGCAAGCAGCGCGCTATCTCGACGAGCTGGGCCGTCCCCACTCCGAGCTCGCTCTCGCCGCCGGCGAGCGGCTCGGGCTCGCCGGCAGGCGCGCCGTCTGGCGCGGCGACCCTCGCGCCGGGGCCGGACTGCTCGAGCGGGCCCTTACGCTGACCCGTCCGCAACGTCTCGACGTCCATCTAGAGGCCCAGCTCGCGAACGCGCTGGGTGAGACCGATCTGCCACACGCTCTCGAGGTTGCCGATGCCGCTGCCGAGCGTGCCGACGCCGAGGGAGACGAGGCCGCAATGGCACTCGTGGCCACGGTGGCCTCCCGCCTGAGGGTGGACTCCGCCGACCTCTCGCTGGACGAGCTGGAGCGGGTCGCCCGGGCTGCTCTCTCGCTGCTCGAGGGGCAGGGTGACGACGACGGCCTCGTCCACGTGTGGCGGGCCCTGGGTTTGGTCGCCAACGTCCAGTCTCGGGCCGAGGGCTGGGCGCAGGCAATCGAGCAAGCGCTGGTGCATGCCCGTCGTGCCGGATGGGCCGTCGTGGGCTCCTTCTTCCTGGGAGTGCCGCTGGCGATCGGCCCGGCTCCGGCGAGCGAGGCGCTGGCCAGACTCGATCAATTCATCACCGACCAGCCGCATCCTAGTGACCTCCTGCTGCGCGGTGTTCTGCTCGCAATGCTCGACCGGATCGACGAGGCATGGGCGGTGGCGACCCCGGCGAGCGAGAGAATGCGCGAGTTGGGATTCCGGGCCGGCCCCATCTGGCTTGCGGAGATCGCCTTGATCTCG
>DASSLB010000133.1:0-8470 GCA_035689945.1 Gaiellaceae bacterium
GTCGTTCCGCCGGAGTCGTTCGGCAACCTCCTCCAGCACTTCACCGGTTCGAAGGACCACAACGTCGCGATGCGCGAGGACGCGGTGCGGCGCGGGCTCTCGATCTCGGAGTACGGCGTCACCAACACGGAGACGGGCGACGTCTTCCGCAGCGCCGACGAGGACGCGGTGTACGAGTTCCTCGGCTACGAGCCGATCCCGCCGGAGCTGCGCGAGAACTCCGGCGAGCTGGAGGCAGCACGGCGCGGCGAGCTGCCGAAGCTCGTCGAGCTCCGCGACGTCCGCGGCGACCTCCACACGCATTCGCACTGGTCGGCGGACGGCAAGAGCACGCTCGAGGAGATGCTCGAGGGCGCGGCGGCGCGGGGCTACGAGTACTACGCGGTCACCGACCACTCGCACTACCTGCGCGAGGGGCGGCTGCAGGCCCAGCTCGAGGAGATCGAGCGGTTGCGCGGGCGTTTCCCAAAGCTCCGGATCCTCGCCGGCGTCGAGGCGAACATCCGCTCGAACGGCGAGGTGGACGTCGCTGACGAGGATCTCGCACTGCTCGACTGGGTCGTCGCCTCTGTGCACAACGCGCCCGACTCGCGCCCGACCGAGCGTGTGCTCGAGGCGATGCAGAACCCGTACGTCGACTGCATCGGGCATCTCACGGGACGGCGGATCACGAAGCGTCCGCCGCGGGACGTCGACGTCGAGAAGGTGATCGAGGGGGCGCTCGAGACGGGGACGTTCCTCGAGATCAACGGCCAGCCGGATCGGCTCGACCTCCGGGACGTCCACGCCCGCGCTGCAAAGGAGGCGGGACTGAAGCTCGTCGTCTCCTCCGACGGTCACGAGGTCCGCTCGCAGGCGTACCTCGAGCTCGCGGTTGCGCAGGCGCGCCGCGGCTGGTTGACGAAGGCCGACGTCGTGAACACGCGCACCTTGAAGCAGCTCGAGAAGCTGCAGAAGAAGCGTTGAGCGGCGTGGACTTCCGCGAGGACGGCGCGGCCGCGCTCGAGTGGGCGGCGCGCTATCTCGAGCGGCTGCCGGAGCTGCCGGTGCTCGCGCAGGTGCAGCCGGGAGAGCTCTCCGCGAAGCTCCCACCCGCGGCGCCCGAGCAACCGGAGTCATTCGGCGACGTGCTGCGCGACCTCGACGAGCTGCTCCTGCCCGCGTTCACGAACTGGCAGAGCCCGCGCTTCTTCTCGTACTTCGCAGTCACGGCGTCGGAGCCGGGGATCCTGGCCGAGCTGATCTCGGCGACGCTGAACCAGGTGGCGATCGTCTGGCGTGCGTCGCCCGCGTCGACCGAGCTCGAGCTGCGCGTCGTCGATTGGGTGCGGCAGCTGCTCGGTCTCCCCGACGGCTGGCACGGTCACATCGAGGACACGGCGTCCACGTCGACGCTCGCGGCTCTCATTGCGTCGCGCCACGCCACCGGGCGTAACGTCGTCGTCTGCTCCGAGCACGCGCACTCGTCGGTGGAGAAGAACGCGCGGATGCTCGGGATGGAGCTGCGCAAGGTGCCCGCCGACGAGCAGCTGCGGATGCGTGTCGACGGATACACGCTCGATGACGTCGCGGCTGTCGTCGCGACCGTCGGCACGACGTCGTTCGCCTCCGTCGATCCGACGCGCGAGCTCGCCGAGCGGGCGCACGCCGCCGGTGCGTGGCTCCACGTCGATGCGGCGTACGCCGGCTCATCCTGGATCTGCGACGAGGAGCGCTGGTCGGCCGACGGCGTCGAGCTTGCGGACAGCCTGACGGTCAACCCGCACAAATGGATGCTTGTTCCCATGGACTGCTCGCTCGTCTGGACCTCGCGGCCCGACGAGTGGCGCGAGGCGTTCTCGCTCGTCCCCGAGTACTTGAGGACGTCCGACGATGCGTACGCCCTCTCCGAGTACGGGCCGGCGCTCGGCCGCCGCTTCCGCTCGCTCAAGCTCTGGGCGGTGCTCCGCTGTTACGGCGCCGAGCAGTTACGGGCGATTGTCCGCGAGCACGTCCGGTTGGCGGAGCTCTTCGCAGGCTGGGTCGAGGAGACTCCGGGCTGGGAGCTCGTCGCGCCGCAGCGATTCTCGCTCGTGGTCTTCCGGCGGGAGAGCTCGGACGAGGAGAACGAACAGCTCGTGGAGCGCGTGAACGCGTCCGGTGAGATCTTCATCAACCACACGAAGCTCGACGGGCGCTACGCGCTCCGTCTCGCGATCGGCAATGCGTGGACGACGGAGGACGACGTGCGACGGGCCTGGGACGTGCTCAACAAGGAGGCAACGAGATGATCGTGACGACCATGAACGACATCCCTGGTTACGGGGTGGACGAGGTCTACGGAGAGGTGATGGGGCTGACCGTGCGCTCGCGCAACATCGGTTCGCAGATCGGTGCCGGGCTCAAGTCGATCCTCGGCGGTGAGCTGAAGGGGATGACGAAGGCGCTCATCGACAGCCGGCAGCAAGTGATGGAGCGGATGATCGAGGAAGCCGAGGGGAAGGGCGCGAACGCGATCATCGCCATGCGGTTCGACACGTCCGAGATGGGCGGCCAGTGGACAGAGATCTGCGCCTACGGCACGGCGGTGCGCGTGCACAAGGCCTAGAGCCGCCGGAGGAGCGCAAGGAACTCGCCGGTCGAGCCGACGACGAGGTCGGCGGCGTCGAGCAGGACGCTCGGCGCTTCGACTGACGCGACAGCAACGCGCAACGCGACCTCGAGCCCGTCCAACGCGGCGAAGGAGTCGAGGTCGGTCGTGTCGTCGCCGGCCGCGAGCCCGCGCCTCAGCTCGCGCGCGTCGAGCAGTCGCCGGACGGCTGTTCCCTTGTGCGAGCCTACCGGCGGCAGCACCTCGAGAATCTTCCGTCCATAGCGCGCGACAAGACCCTCCTCTCGCGCGGACTCCGCGATCGCGTCGAGCTCACGGATCGCTTGCTCTTCGTCGTCCCGGCTGCGGAAATGGAAGGCCACTGCGAGCCCCTTCACCTCGATGTCCGCCCGCGGCCACGGAGCGTCGGCGGCGAACGCAGCGAGCGTCCGCCGCCAGCGGTCGGCCTGCGGCTCGAGCTCGAGGCCGTGCGAACCGACGCAGACCACGCCGTCCACGCCGAGCCGCGCGCGCACGTCGTCGCCGGCGCGACCGCTCACGACGGCCACGAGCGCGTAACGTCCGACCAGCCGCTCGAGCTCGGCGCGCGTCTCGGGCGGCGGCATCGCGTCCTCGGGTCGCTCGACGATCGGCGCGAGAACGCCGTCGAAGTCGAGGAAGAGCCCGGCCGCGGCGGGATCGGCCGCAAGCTGCTCGACGAGTGCGTCGGCCCTGCCGGCCACGGCTCGTAGCATAGGCCGGTGGCGCGTCTCGTCCTGATCGGGCTCGCTGCCGGCTTCTTCAGCGCGCTCCTCGGCGTCGGAGGCGGGATCGTCATCGTGCCGCTACTGCTCTTCGCAGGCTGGGAGATCCGAGCCGCCACGGCGACCTCCCTCGGGGCGATCGCCATCACGGCGACCGCGGGGGCCGTCGTCTACGCCGTGCATGGAGAGCTCGAGCCGGTCTACGCGGCACTCGTCGGCATTCCGGCGGCGGGAGGAGTCGTGCTCGGCACGGCGCTGCAGCAACGAATTCACGCACGGACGCTCTCGTATCTCTTCGCCGCGCTGCTCGTCGGGATCGCGGTCTACATGCTCGTCGTCGCATGACGTACGTCGCGGCGGCGGTGCTCGGGGTAGTTGCCGGCGTCCTCGGCGGGATGTTCGGTGTCGGCGGCGGCATCCTCATCGTGCCGACCCTCGCCGCGCTCGGGCTGACACAGGTGCATGCCGAGGCGACGTCGCTGCTCGCGATCGTGCCCGCCGTGCTCGTGGGCGTCTGGCGCCAGCACGACTACGGGAACGTCCGCTGGCGCGCCGTGGCCACGATCGGGGTCGCGTCGGCCGGCGCCGCTGTCGGCGGCGCAGCGCTGGCGCTCGCCCTCCCGTCGGCGGATCTCGAGCGAATGTTCGCTGTCTTTCTCCTCCTCACGGCCGGCCAGATTGCCCGGCAGGCGAGAAAATCTGCGGAGCGGCCATAATTCAAGCGTGCCCGGACTCGATGAGCTCTGGATTCCACTGGTCGACGAGCCGATCGGCGGCATCGTCGATCGTGTCGTGCGGGAGGATCCCGCGCTTGCGGCGCTGATCGAGACGCCGCACCGCATCCTCGCCTTCAGGACCTTCGCCTACATCCGCACCGGGATCCTGCTTGGCCGGCTCCTGTTCGACCACGACGTTCCCGACTGGGACGGGTCGGAAAGCTGGGTCGACGCGCTGCTCCGCGACCCCGCCCACCGCGCCGCCATCGAGCGGGAGGTGCGCGCGGTCGCGGAGGAGATCGCCGCCGACCCGGAGTACGCCGACGACGAGCCGATTGCGCCGGACGATGCTGCGCGCGACCGCTTCCGCGCGTTCGCGCGCGAGCACCTCGATCGCAGCAGCTAGCTCTTGCTGCCGTTCCCCTGGTAGACGAATCCGTTCCCGCTGCCGAACAGCTTGCGGGCGAGGAGCCGCCGCACCGCCGGCCCCGTGATCGGGTTGAGGAGCAGGCCGAGTGCGATCCCGACCAGCAGGAGCAGGCCGTTCTTCGCTGCTCGAGCCGGCTCCGGCGACTGCCGCTTGACGGCTTGGACGCGGCCAGCCGCGTTCTTCAGCTCGTGGATTGCCTTCCGGATCTCGTTCTGCAGGTCCTTGTCGCCGGCGAGGCGTGTGGCGGCGTCCGAGATCTTGCGCTTCGACGCGAGCTCGTCGTAGACGGAGCGCGCCGAGCTATAGGCGTTCCGCACGTTGTCGCGCAGCTCGCGGTCGCGAAGCGCGCGCTCGACGTAAGGCCGCGCGCTCGAAGCTGCGCCGGCCACCTTCTCCTTCGTGTATGTCATCTCCGGTCCTTTCCGTCGTGGATACGCGGTGAGCCCTATCTTCTCGAACACGGCCGCCGAATGCAGCCGTGCTTTCTACCTACCCTCTGCCGGACGGTGGCAAGCGTCTGAGGAGAGCTTCCGCAAGCCGTCGCGAGGCCTCGTCCACGAGCTCGCCCTCGAAGCGGGCCGCACCTGTCTTCGCCTCGAGGATCCGCGTGGCTCGTTCCACCTCGGCCGGTGATGGAGTGAAGACGAAGTTGACCGGGTCGATCTGGCTCGGGTGGATCACCCACTTGCCGTCGTAGCCGTGTTCGAGGGCGCGCCGCGCCGACGCGACGAGACCGAGGTCGTCCCCTAGTCGTGCATGCGGCCCGTCGATCGCCTGCAGCCCGAAGGCGCGTGCCGCAGCGACCACGCGCGCGAGTGTTGCGTCTGATGTACCGGCACCGATTGACAGCACCGGCACGCCGAGCGAGGCGGCGAGGTCGGCCGGACCGAAGACGAGTGCCTCGAGGCCGCTACCGGCAGCAGCGATCCTCTCTGATTCGACGAGCCCACGCGCGGTCTCGATCTGCGCTTCGAGGCCCGTGCCCTCGGGAAGCAGGTCGGCCGCTGCGGACACGTCCTCCGGGGACTCGACCTTGGGGAGTACGACGACGTCCGGTCGCGCCTCTGCCGCCGCGCGGAGGTCGTCCTCCCACCACGGTGTCGAGCGTCCGTTGACGCGAAGCGCGGTCGTCCGGCCGAGCGGTCCGTGCCGCAGAGCGGCAAGCGCGAGCTCACGCGCCTGCTCCTTGCCCTCGTCTGCGACCGCATCCTCGAGGTCGACGATCACCTCGTCGGCCGGCAACGAGGACGCCTTGGCGAGCATCCGCTCGCTCGAGGCGGGAACGGTGAGGCAGGAGCGGCGGGCGCGCGCGGGCATGCGCGAACGCTAACTCGCGGGCTGCGGCAGCTCGTCCAGCTCGGGCTCGCGGCCATGTCGGCCGATCGCGCGTGCGAACAGCGCTGCCGCCGGAGCGAGCGCAGTTGCGCCGGCGAGGAGCGCGGCTCGGATCCCCCAGACGTTCCCGATCGCGCCGATCACAGGCCCGCCGGCCGCCTGGCCGATCGCGTCCGCCTGGCCGGTGATCGAGAAGACGGTCGCACGGACGCTCGAATCGGTGATCTGCTCGTTGAGCCAGATCGTGTAGAGCGGGTCGGCAAGGTCGCGCGCGAGGAAGACGCCGAGCAGTGCGGCTATCGCAGCCCAGGCCGACCACGCGGCCGCGAAGAGGATCATGGCGGCCAGCTCGAAGACGACGAGGCCGAGGAGCGCTGCAGCGATCGTCGCGGATCCGTCGCGCTCGAAGCGGCGGATGAGGTACGTCGTCCCGCTGAAGCCGACGGCCATGCCGACGAGGTAGAAGACACCGAACCAGACGACGGGGCTCAAGTGCCCCACGGCCGGCAGCCCGACGTCGCGGAGGAAGTGCGCCTCCTTCAACCGGTCGAAGCCCTCGCTCGACATGCCGGCGAAGACCCCGACCGCCACGAGGAGCACGATCACCGGAGCGGCACGCGTGTAGCGAGCCCCGGCGACTGCAGTCGCCCGCATCTCGCGAAGCGGAGTGTGGCGCTCCTCGCGCGGGCGGCGCTGGAAGCCGTGCTCCTCCATCAGCGTGATGCAAGCGAGGCCGCACGCGATGGTGAACACGCCGCCGAGCAGGACACCGGCTCGGAGTGAGGCGGCGCCGACCGCAACTTGGATGAGGAGCCCGACGACCGCTCCGGCCTGACCGAATCGGGCGGCGCGGAGGAAGATCCCGCTCGCGCGTTCCGGACCTGCCTCGTCTGCGAGCCACGCCTGCTCGGCGCCGCTCGTGAACGTGTACGAGATCCCCCAGAGCGCCCAGAGCACGATCACGATCCACGGCGCGGAGACGAGGGCAACGGCGAGCCATGCGGTTCCCATCCCCAGGTAGCCGACGATGAGGGACAGCCTGCGGCTGTAGGTGTCGGCGACTACGCCTGTCGGCACCTCGAAGAGGAAGACGGCGGCTTCCATGGCTGTCCCCATGAGGACGAGCTCGAGCGGTGATAGGTGCAGCGTGCGGACGAGGTAGACGGCCATCACGACCCACGTCGGCATGCGCAGCCCGAACGAGAGGCCGTAGTAGAGCCTCTCCGCGGAGGGGCGCCTCACGGCTTCTCCCAGACCGAGACGTGCTTCGTGCTCTCGGCGGTGAACGGGGAACGATCCCAGTCCGCCCAGCGCTCGCGCAGCCGCAGCCCGGCCAGCCGCGCCATGAGGTCGAACTCACCCGGCGAGGCCGAGCGGAACGGAATCGACCGTCGCCGCCAGCTCCCGTCGATCAGCGTGAAGTGGTGGGAGACGAGCCGCTGCGTTTCGGCGTCGTATTCATCGATCCCGACGTGCGTGTCGCTGAGATCGAACACCTGGAGGCGCTGTCTGTTCTTCGTCCCCACCTCGACGACGAAGCAGCCGCCCGGCTTCAGGTGCGCGGCGGCATTCGCGAATGTCGCGACCTGTCCCTCTTGCGTCGTCTGGTTGCTGAGCGAGTTGAAGACGATGAAGACGAGCGAGAACGCACCGTCGACGAGCGTCGTCGCGTAGTCGCCGATCGCGACGGGGATTGCGTCAGTCTTCTTCTGCAGCTCCGCGACCATGTCGGGCGAGAGGTCGATGCCTGCGACGCGGACGCCTCGCTCGGCGAGCGGCACGGCGATCCGACCGGTGCCGATCGCCAGCTCGAGCGCGCCGCCGCCGGCGAGCGGGAGGAGGAAGTCGACGACCGGCTCGACCGGCATGTCTGCGGTGTCCGCGTCGTAGCGGGCAGCGACGTCGCCGGCGAACCAGTCCTTCACAGCGGCAGCTTCCGCCGCACGCTGATCGAGACGTCGCGCGTGACGTAGCCGAGCCGCTCGTTGACCGCACGCATGTTCTCGTTGCCGGTCTGCGTCCAGGTGTAGATCTCGCGGATGCCGTGCGCGGATGCCCACGCGGTCGCCGTCTCCTTGAGCATGCGGGCAAGCCCCTGGCCGCGCTGGTCGCGGCGCACGGTCGTGAGCGCGTTCTCGGCGCGGTCTGGCCGGTCGGCGTCGTGGTTCAGCCCCGCCATCACGACGATCTCGTCGCCTGCCAGTGCCACGAACGTCGCCTCGGGCCAGTTCACCCACTCGGTTTCCCACTGCTCGAGCGTGATCTCGACCTTGCGCGGGGTCGGTATGTCCTCGAACGCCTGCAGCGCGAGCTCGTGGTAGAGCCGTGGGAGCAGCTCCCTACGCTCGGCCAGCGTGACCACATCGATGCCGTCGGGCACGGCCGGCCGCTGCTCGTCGGGCCGACCGGGCGGACCTGCTCCACCTGCCGGCCGGTCTCGACGAACCCGAAGCGTTCCGCGAACGCGAGCAACCTCGGATCGGTCCGGGTACGCCAGGAGCATGAAGCTGCCGCGCGAGCGGAGCTCCGCGACCGAAGCGGTCCGCTCGTTCGGCAGCACGGCGATGCGCACGCTGCGCCAGAGCTCGAGCTCGTCGTTCGACTCCGCCGCGCGCAGCTCGATCATCCGGACCGCTTCAGCTTCCCGTGCTTCTTC